>JAAUPT010000108.1 GCA_012032965.1 Nitrospira sp. | reverse complement strand
GAGCAGCGGCCGACGTTGGGCATCCGATATAGAGGCCAGGGCATTTCAGAAAATTCTCTGAAGACCGGTTCCAGTTCCGGAAGGTCCAAGCGACCGTGCAGAGTTGTCACAACTGGGGAAGGATTCCTCCGCGCCAAGGGAAACCCGGTGAAGTCCAAGTGGGAATGAATAATATCGAAATCATGTGATGATCCAAGACTCCGTTCGTGCAGCATCATCAAGTAGGCATCTCGATTGAAGATGCCGGTCTTCAACCGGAGCGCCTGTGGGGAGATCGCTTCAAGGCGCGCGGCCGTTTCTGAGTCCCCGCTGGCAAACAGCGTCACGTCATGTCCCATCGCCACCAATTCTTCCGTCACATATGAAACAATCCGTTCAGTTCCGCCATAGAGTTTTGGTGGAACACTTTCCCACAGCGGGGCCACTTGTGCGATTCTCATGAGTCTTCCTTTCTTCTACTCGTAATTGAGTGGATCATTCAGTCGTCAGCTTGTTTAGGCGTTAGTGATGTGGGCCAGGTTGATCGTCACGGCCAAAAGATTTGGTTGGTTGAGGGTTGAACATCGATGTGCCGTTCGCTGAGACGTTCATGCTGCTTGTATTTCCTCTCCTACTCGAACGTTATGCTACGCACTGCTGTCTTTGGGCTCAACGGACAAAACATCTCGAATCCAACCGAAATATGTCCAGTCACAGAAACTTGACTTGCCGTTCGACTTTGCAACGTCTACCCGTCCGATAGGGAAATGATTCATGAGCTTTCGTGGGGCCATTTGAACTTGCATCGGACAAATACCTTCCTCCGTATCCATGGTGATCAACGATGCGGAGAGAGCTCGGCCACTATGTCCGTCGCGACGGACCACGTCCTCCGCAACGACACAAGCGCATCGCCCATCGCGCGAAGCAATCTCTTACTCGCGGATCCGCGCCGCCTTTACGATTTTCTCTCCTCTGATTTGTTCCAGAAATAGATCGGGAGGGACTGCCGGGGGAACAATCCGTACTTCCTGCCAACCTTCGTTGATCACGCCTTTATGACCCTTCTTTTCATGAACCCACTGGTCGATACTCTCCTGACTTGTTCCCTCGCTGAAGGTGACCCAAAAGAGGAACGGTTGCGTCTGAGGGCTCTGGAGACTCTTAACAACCTGTACCGATTGATTTTTACTCTCCATATCTGGCTGACTCGCTAACAACCGCTCCGGGTTTTGATCGACGGCTTTCGAGGCATTCACGCTCGCCGTCTGGAGCTTAGCTGACAGAGTCTGGTTATGCTCTTCCAGTCTGGCCAGCTCGTTTGATAACCGAGCATTATCGACCGTCAGGTTCTTAATCGCCGCTTCGAGCTGCTCCTTCTGTACGAAGTCGCTAACAGGGCGTTGTGTTGATCGATCAGTCTGAGGACCTTCCTGACGTTTCTCCATCTCTTCCTTAACCATAACGACGCTGGACGCCACGGATTCATGGCTTGAGGACAGTTGGGCCATCGTCTGGTGGAGCTGCGCTATCCCTTTTTGCTGAGACTCAAGCGTTTCTCCGACCTTTTGCTGCATCCGCGCAAGGTCACCCAACTGTTGCTCCAGCTTGTCCATCTCCGTCATCGAGACTGTCCGAAGAGCCACTGGTTGCCCAATGAAACTCGGCTCTCCTTCTGGATTCATCCAGGTCGCCATTCGATCGTAGATCAATCCAACCACCATGATCGCCAACAACACTTGCGTGAAGGCGACGGTTCGCATACTGTAAGCGAGCGCCGTGTCAGGACGCCGTATTGCCAGCTTGTCGGTTACGTCGCCGAGGATCTTCCCCATCCGACTCCAAAAACTCGGTGCAGGAACAAGCACGGCACTGAGCGATCCGCCTTGCGCAATATTATGAACACATAGCTCGATCACATCAGACGAAAGCTGAATGCGGCTCGTCCGATACCCAAATTCAGGTGCCACTAACCCGCCTAGAAGAGTACCCTCTTCCGTTCGGAGCTGTATCGTCTCGATGTGATCGAGGCTCTGGACATGCAACCTCGCATCCATCCCGGCGCCCTCAAGCTCGCCAACACGCCGCTCATTCACATACACCTGTATCGGATCCGACATGCTCGAGACCGAGCGGCTGGGTGGGCTGCTCAATGATTGAAGGAGTTGTGATCGATAGGCTTCCAAGCCTTCTTCGTAACCCATATCAGCCTCCTAACTTCCTTTCTCTATCTCCATGCCCAGCACCGCATGCGCCGGACACCTGCCTAGGGTCGTACTAACAATTCCAGACGTGGCTTTTCTTCGGTCAACGACCCGCTAGAGCCCAATCCCCAAGCGGCTTGCATACAGTCTAAGCACAAGGCGAGGTGCCAAATTCGATAATCGCACCCGTAACCTTGAGTGAACATTTCTCTCCATTGCGCCCGCGAAAGACAAGGATAATGATCCGGTTCACTTTTTCGGTAATGTGCCTGAGCAACCCTGATCAGGCGTTCTGCTTCACCATTGAACCGCTGACGATGGCGTTGTTGTTGGCTGGTCAATTCCGCCAGCTCTGTTTTCGTAAGACCGATCTCATCCATCGTTCGTTGCCATCCACTCTCGCGCCATCGTCGAAAATTCTTATAGATGCGCTGGCTTTCCAACCCATTGAGCCCAGTCACCGCAATCACTTCCCCGGCACCCCATCCATAAGAGTGGCGATACAATGCAATCAGCGCATCACGGCTGACCACCGCTCGTGCAACAAGCCCATCGAGAAACCTCCCCAGCGGTCTCAGGAGGTCCGGGTGATAACAAAACGGCTCCGGCTTACTGTGCTGCTTGGCGACCAACGAGTCGAACAGAAACAATGGCCGACAGGGAACTTCGCTGCGTCCACAGACCAGGAACCGCTCGAGATATTCGGAGCCCCAACGGAGCGCAAATTTCTCATGCTCGATATCGTCATTCCACTGGCCGGTTTCCCGTAGAAACCGTTTGGTATACCCCGTGGCCCGGTCCAATAGGACCGGCAAGGCCTGCGAGACGACTCGATCAAACTCATCCGACGTCGAGACAACCTCTTCAAGGCGACTCACCGTGACCGTGTGATCAGCCATCACCTGGCTCTTGCCGACTGTATTCTGCATTGTCTTTATTTATGTCGTGAGGTTATTGTGCCTTCGGCGATATCTGAAGCGCATTGGACAAATATTCCACCTTGCCCGCTGGTTTTGTCCGTTGTTCGAACATCTCATTCCTGGTAGGGCATATCCGTTTATCGATCTTCTGAATCGAAATCTCCGCTACGAAAGTTCATCCATCCCATCAGTCCCATTCAATTCAGTTGTCTGTGCTTGTTTCTTACTTATTTTTATAGAGAGAGTGAGAAAACTTCATCGGCAGAAGCACCTAATCCACCCATCACCACTTAATCAGAATAGACCAGGCAATTGCTAGTGGTGTGACGCATTATATTTGTTAATGCCCAGGAACCGTGACCTACTCTGACAGACGATCTTCGAGATGAACTCTTTCCGAACTATCAGACAGACTTGGTGATTACATCAAACTATATGGGGCTTGTAGTACTCTCATACCCCAATATACTGTAGACGAGGAACCATCTTCAGCTTTCTGGTCCATGGCCAACTGGAGCATCAAAAGCTCTCATCGTATTCACGGAAATCTGGGTAACTAGGCTGGGCAAGGTTTCGACGAATGTGGGGAGCCCACAACTCTGTAGTGCTTAAGTGGATAAAGAGCTAGAACTGCAGGCTGGAGACCATCCGCCACACGTTCACGGAGGCAGGCACGCTCACCATTGGTCTCGAAAAAAAAAGAAAGTACCCAATGGCAACTGCAATCGCCTGGAACAGGATCAACCAGCGCATGCGACCCCATTTGGCCTCAGACTGGATATCCTTCATTCTCCGAAGCAGAGAAGGCTGCGTCAGGAGAAAGTTCGCGATCATGTCCCTCGCCTCTTCCCGACTATAGTGGCCCTCAAGCATAACCTGCTTGATCGCTTCGTCTCGATCGCCTTGCACCAGCGCTTCCACTGCCTTCTGAGGAAGACTGTATTGAAGAGTTTGTTCCGTCATAGCGAGAAGTGAGTGTACCAGAAACGACCTGCTCACGTCTCCCTGATTTCAATGGCTCACCTCCGACGGCTTGTCGCGCAAGAGGTGATGCCTTAGAAGAGCGGGTGGTGCGGAGCCGAGGCAAAGGGGGCGCCAGTCGGGACCTCACCAGCGTTACCGAGGAATCGCCAAACACCATCTTCTTTTACCAGATAGTGAACTTCGCGAAACCAGCTGTCGAGTGTGATGCGATTCCCCGTGCGTTCGTCGGTGCCGTACAACCCACCCGTACAGGTCACTTCCAGGCGAAGTTCATTATTCACCGGTACGACCTTGATATCGGAGAACAGATGGAGGGACTCCAGAGCCTTGTAATGCTCGAACACTTCACCCCACACCCGCCGCACATCGGTTTCTTTCAATCCATGGTAGTCATAGGTCGGCGCATAAAATTTCATGAGGGCATCTATATCTTCCTTGCGCAATGCCGTTTCGGCGCGTTGGAACGAGGCGACCAGCTCTTTCACAACCGGATGGCCAAGCAGGCGTTTTTTGGCCGGTGAGCTTCTTACCCTCCACCAACAACGTCGTCTCCGGCAACACTTGCACCTTGGCCGATACCACCCCAACGCCCAACACCGAGCACAAGACCAGGCCAAGACCAATGCGCACATGCATCTTGCCATATCTCTGCATCGGCACCTCCATCAACGAAGCACATTATCCGCCATGCGATAAGGCGAACAATGTTGGCTGCACGAGTGTCTTTCCCAATTGTTTGAAGGCTTAGGAGCGAAATGGCTGGACATCACCTGACTTACGCAGCATCTTGTTCACCTCGTCAAGGTGCAGCTCTTCGCCAACGATCATTTCTCGTGCAAATTCTTCCAACAGGACGGACTTCCCTTCAGCGATCTTCAGCAGTTCGTAATACGCGTCGATGGCGCCCTTCTCGTGCTCCAAGCTTTCCCGCAGAATATCCCCCACGTCATGCTTCTCGGTTTCCAAGAGTGTCCCAATCTTCAGCGATGGGTGGCCACCAAGTAAGGTGACCAGTTCTCCGGCTTTATGCGCATGGGCAAGGCTTTCGTCGGCATTACTCTTCAGCCAAGACACGATGGGAATGCGGTTATAGCCGTAGATCATGAGCGAGTAATGCATATAGCGCACGACTCCCGCTAACTCGTGCTCCATAATCCGGTTGAGAATCCCTACTGCACGTTGTGTGTCTTGATCGTTCATCAGATGCCTCCAATTACGCACCACCGTCTCGCCCGAGGAAGCGCGAAGGGTACTGCGCCTTTGATGTTTACCGAGGCCGGGCTTCATACCACGGCAATTTCCTCTTAGCCATTGTAAATGAGTAAGTGTACTGCACGTCACCAAATAATCGACACCCCTTCCTCCCCATGACTCATCGGGAACAGCCGAGTGCAACGATGCTTCGCGCGCAGAGCCCCTCCTGCATCTTCGCATTCCGGATCACCGCCTCAACCTGCTCCGTCAGATCCACGACCTGTTTGCGAGCGGTGGTACTGACGTGCAGGACTTCAGCCATATGCGCCCCAGCTCTCTCTCACGGAGACAAATCGAACAAGCTCAGACCACCTGTATCTTCACTCAACACTCAACTTGATAAAAGACCAGCCACGAACCCGATCCCATTCCTTTGTACCATTGCGCCCGTGGTCGAGCCATCAAGCCGAGGGGGCATTCAATAGTACGAACCATACCTCTACTCTCAACATTTTTGAGTGTCGCTGTATGCGGATTCATGGTCCTTGTATCACAAGATACGCAATCCCAGCAGCCAGCACCAGTATACCGACCAGCCAACGGATGAATCGTTGTTGCGCCGTGGCTAGCACCTGGTCCATCTTCTTCTTGAGCGCCGGCTGGGAGGCGAGATAGGCCTCCACCACCCCTTTCGCCTCTGTCAGACCGATATTCCGTTCCTGACGAACAACCTTGATCGCGTCGATCAAGTTTCCATGCCGCAACGCTTCAACCGCCGCTTTGGGAAGATCCGGAGAACGTCGTGGTTTATTCGACATAAATGAAAGAGCGGAGCACAAGGTCTCATGTACCGTTCATAGTTATAGCCATTGCGGAGACAGGAGAGCAACGCTATCGGAGTTCCTGCCAAATTCTAAGAGCGAGAGAATCCATCTCCCTGGATAGGGAAACCCTTCGAACCAGTTGTATCTGTCTCGAAAAGAGAGGCATGATTCATTCCGGTACTTCAACCACTATGCCGCTTTCTCTTCAGATTTTTATCGCACTCTTTGTCATTGGTGCCTTCCTTCGGTCCCGCGCTGT
>JAAUPT010000107.1 GCA_012032965.1 Nitrospira sp. | reverse complement strand
TATCAGGAGCCCTGTCGATCCCGGTGATTGCGTCGGGTGGAGTCGGGACGCTAGAGCATCTGTACGATGGGTTTGTGAAGGGGCAAGCCGATGCGGTCTTGGCTGCGTCCATTTTCCATTTTCGGAGCTATACGATTTCCCAAGCAAAGTCGTACTTACGGGACCGTGGGGTCCCCGTGCGTACGGGCCTGCCCTCTGGGGTCGCGTAACATGGCAAACCTGGCCACGACAAACCAGCTCAAGTTCGATGGACAAGGTCTTCTCCCGGCGGTCATTCAGGATTGGCTGGATGGGACGGTGTTGATGCTCGGCTACATGAACCAAGAGGCACTGGCCAAGACCGTTGCTACAAAGAGAGTCTATTTTTGGAGTAGGTCTCGAAATAGGCTGTGGGAAAAGGGCGAAACATCTGGGCATACGCTTCAGGTCAAGGAACTATTCATCGACTGTGACGCCGATACCATTCTCGTCAAGGCGCAACCAGTCGGACCAACATGCCACACGGGCGAACAAGCCTGTTTCTTTTCCAGGCTGGATGAACAGGGCCAACTCGTTCATGAAAGTTCGCAAGACGCTCACGGTGGAATTCTTGAAAGTATCCTCCGTACGATTCAGGATCGCCGTTCTCACCCCCAGACCGGTTCCTATACCTCGAAATTGTTCGAAGGAGGCCATGACAAGATCTTGAAGAAAGTGGCGGAAGAAGCCGGAGAGGTCTTGTTGGCATCGAAGGGGGGGCAAGCAAGAGGAGATCGTCTACGAAGTCGCCGATTTGTTCTTTCATACACTCATGGTTCTGGGGTATCACGACCTCTCATTGCAGGATATCTATGGAGAGTTGGGACGGCGATTTGGAAAATCAGGGTTGCGGATGGAAAGTAGAACACCGGCCTTTCTTCGATGAGCGCCGACCACCGATCGTGGATTCAATCGGTACACCGTAAGAGGATTCAAGCCCGCTCCATGAGGTTACCATGAGCGATTGTCTTTTCTGTAAGATCGTGGAGAAAAAATTTCGGTGAAGCTTGTTCAGGAGGATGAGCACACGGTGGCCTTTGACGACATCAATCCTCAAGCTCCCGTCCATACGCTGGTGATCCCCAAACGGCATATCACGGCCGTTCAAGACTTGGGGATGGAAGATGAAGCGCTGCTCGCGAGATTACTGATGAGTTGTACCAGGGTGGCAGCTCTCAAAGGCGTACAGAACTCCGGCTATCGGGTCGTGACGAATACCGGGAGAGACGCAGGACAATCCGTCTTCCACCTCCACTTTCACGTACTGGGAGGACGCCACATGAATTGGCCTCCCGGTTGATGGAATTCCATATTTGACAGGTTTTTAATCTGTCTGTTAACCTGTACGGTCAACTCTTCTGACAACTTAGCACCGACTCGGCTGGTTATACGAGTGGAGACTCCAGGAGCTGAGACTCTCGTGGGGCATGGTTTGATTTCCGATGACACGATCGAACGTATCAAGGGCCGGGTGGACATTACCGACATCGTGAGTCACCACGTCTCCTTGAGCAAGGCAGGGCAGAATCTCAAAGGGCTGTGCCCCTTTCATCACGAAAAGACGCCGTCCTTTACGGTGAGTCCGTCTAAACAGATCTTCCACTGTTTCGGGTGTGGCGCCGGTGGTAACGTGTTTACCTTTCTTTCACGCCTTACCGGCGCAAGCTTTCCGGAAGTGGTGCGCGATCTCGGACGAACAGTCGGGATTGAGGTAGTAGAAGAGAGAGCTGCAAATTCCGGGCATCAGGCGGTGATGGCGCAGACAGTTGAGCGGGTTAATCAGGCGGCAGCCGCGTGGTTTCAGCGGAACCTAGGGGATGAGCGAGCCGGCTCCGAGGCCCGTGAGTATTTGGCCCATCGAGGGGTTGAGTCGCGCATGATCGACCAGTTCGGAGTCGGAGTGGCGCCTGCCGAATGGGATGGGCTCTTGCGGGCGTTGACCAGCAAGGGGTTTTCACAAGGCGATCTAGCAGCGGCCGGTTTGGTGATTGCCCGAACAAACCAGTCGGGATTTTATGACCGGTTCCGCGCCCGTGTGATGTTCACGATTAACGGATTTGCGGAAACGTGTGGTGGGGTTCGGTGGTCGCGTGTTGGGCGACGGGACGCCCAAGTATCTGAACTCGTCCGACACGGTGCTCTTTAAGAAAGGGCAGACGCTGTTTGGGCTCGATCATGCGAGAGAAGCGATTGCTCGAACGAAGACGGTCATCGTGGTCGAGGGCTATTTCGATGCGATTGCACTTCATCAAGCGGGGCTGACGCATACGGTCGCGACTTTGGGGACTGCCTTGACGTCTGACCATGTGCAGGTGTTGCGGAGATTTGCGTCAAAGGTCGTGTTGCTGTTCGACCCCGATGCCGCCGGGGTGCGAGCCGCGCTGAGAGGATTAGATTTGTTTGTGAATAGCGGGCTAGGCGTCAAAGTCGTGACACTGCCGGCGGGAGAAGACCCCGATACGTATGTTCGGAAGGAAGGTCCTGACGCATTTCTTTGTCTGGAGGAACAGGCCCCAAGTTTGTTGGACTTCGCGCTGGAACAGAGTCTCAAGACGACGGAGTCGAGCACGATCGAAGGGCGGATTCGCAGCGTGGATGAAATTCTTCGCATCCTGCAGAAGAGCGAACATCCGATTGAGTGCGAAGAGCGTCTCAAAGTCGTGGCTGAGCGGCTAGGAATCAATCAATCGCGTTTAATCGAACGGTATCCTGTCCTCGCTCGACAGCAACAGCCTGGTTCAGGGAAGTTACGTCAAGCCGTCACCGCTACTCCAATGGAAGCGCGGTTCAAGGGGGCACCTGAAGAACGAGACCTCGTCATTCTTCTGCTGCGCGGCAAACTTTCGGCAGCCGATGTACGACGTCTGCAGCCGGAGCAATTTTCAATCCCAGGCTGCCGCAGACTCGTCGAAGTGGCGCTGGCTTACGTGGATCGCGATGGTCGCGTTCAAGTCCAGCCGGTGCTGGATCAATTGGTGGATGATCCGGATTGCGGTGCCCTGGTGACGGACTTATCACTTCGCGATAATCATTTCGATGAGGAATCGGAACACGCGAAGGCTTGCCTGGATCGTTTAGACCGCAAGCGATCAGAGCAGGCGATGAGGGCGCTCATTACGAAATTGAAAACGGCCGAGCGTGAAGGTCGTGCCGATGAAGTGGATTTGCTCAACATACAGATCAATGAAATACGGATGCGGAAAGCCGGCCCGCCGACCGCTGGTATGGTTTCACTGGTGAAGGAGTAGTCATGCCGAAACAAGAATTGCTCGGTGAGGTGAAGAAGCTGATTACGATCGGGAAGGAAAAAGGCTTTCTGACCTATGACGAGCTGAACAATACCTTGCCCGCCGAAGTGGTGTCGTCAGACCAGTTCGGTAGCATTATGGCGATGTTCGGGGAGATGGACATCGAAATCGTCGAGACGGCTGATGGGGAACGGGTGCAAAAGCGATCGGATGGCGAAGTCAGCGAAGACGCAGAAGAGGTCGAGTCTGACTCCGAGGAAGACAACGAGAAAGCGATTGATCTGACACCTGGGGCACTAAGCCGAACCGACGATCCAGTGCGGCTGTACCTTAAGGAAATGGGCAGTGTGGCGCTCCTCAGCCGCGAAGGCGAGATCGAAATCGCGAAGCGGATTGAGGAAGGCAAGTTCGATATTGCCTCGGTGATCTACGGGATGCCGATGACCATTGAGTTCGTCCTGGCGCTTCGGGACCAGCTCAAGAACGGTAAAATCGATGTGCGCGAAATCGTGCCAATTCAGGAGACCGAAGAGGACTTTGAGGAAGAACAGCAGCCGGTAGAGCGGGATTACGAAGAGCTGCGAGTCAAGACGTTAGAGGCACTGAATTCCGTCCGGAAAGTCTCCCTGGCGCTGAAGGGGCTTGCAGAGAAAGGCCGGCATCTCGGCAGTGATCCAGTCAAACAAAAGAAGTTCAAGAAGCAGTTCGATGCAATCCGCCAGCAGGTAGTGAATAAGATCGAATCGGTCAATCTCCATGGGGATGTTGAAAGAGCGAATGGTGCAGCGTGTCCGCGAGATTGCCCTCCAGATCAGGGTGGCTGAGCGAGAGGCGGTCAGTTGCCAACGGCGCATCGGAGTGGCCGGAGAGGCAGGAGCAGAGCTGCTGAGAAAGCTGTCCCGGAGCCGTCAAGACTTCTTGTCCGTCAAGCGGAAGACCGGTGTCTCGGAAGAAGGCTTGCTCGAGATTCGAAAAGTTTATCAAGCTGCTAAAGCGAAGGTGCGCCAACTCGAAACGGAAGAAGCCCTCGCTCCGGCGGAAGAAATCAAGGATGCGGTCAAACACCTCGATATTGCAGAAGAAAAGGTTAAACGTGGTAAGGCGGAGTTGGTTGAAGCGAATTTGCGGCTCGTGGTCAGCATCGCCAAGAAATATACAAACCGAGGCCTGCAGTTCCTCGATTTAATCCAGGAAGGCAACATTGGCCTCATGAAAGCCGTGGACAAATTCGAGTATAAACGTGGGTATAAGTTCAGCACGTACGCCACGTGGTGGATCAGGCAGGCGATTACTCGGGCCATTGCCGACCAAGCACGCACGATCCGCATCCCGGTTCATATGATTGAAACAATCAACAAACTCATTCGCACGTCAAGGCACCTTGTGCAGAAGCTGGGACGAGAACCGATTCCCGAAGAGATCGCCGAACGCATGGACTTGCCGTTGGACAAGGTCAGGAAGATTCTGAAAATCGCGCGTGAACCCATCTCGCTTGAGACTCCGATCGGCGAAGAAGAAGACAGTCACTTGGGGGATTTCATCGAAGACAAGAAGGCAGTGTCTCCATTAGAGGCCGCGATTCGTTACGATTTACAGCGCCAGATCAACAGCGCGTTGGAAACGTTGACCCCGCGTGAGGAAAAGGTGTTGCGGAAACGATTCGGCATCGGTGAAGCCACGGATCATACGCTGGAAGAAGTCGGACAGGATTTTGAAGTGACTCGCGAGCGCATCAGGCAAATTGAAGCGAAAGCGTTGAGGAAATTGCGGCATCCAAGCCGCAGCAAAAAGCTCAGGAGTTTTGTCGAGAGCCTATAGGTGGTTCACCGATCAAGATAGCGTAATTTGACTCCACGCAAACGGTCGGCCTAAAATCTATGATTACGTGAAGACGGATGTTGATGATGGTCGCCATCCAGCACATGGCGCTCAGTCAGACAACCACTTGAATCCGACTCTTTCGATCGGGCCCATAGCTCAGGTGGTTAGAGCGGCTGACTCATAATCAGCTGGTCCTAGGTTCAAGTCCTAGTGGGCCCACCAGCCGGCCGGGCTTCTTACCCCTTCAATGCGCCGGCATTGATGGAAAGGGCATATTGAATCATAAACTTTCCCCCCTCATCGAATTGCAAAAACTTGATCTCCGGATCATGGAGATCAATGAGACTCGCCGCAAAATTCCCGAACGTCTCCATTTTGCTGAATCTCCTCTTCAAGAGGCGACTCAACTCTTGAACGAAACAAAGGCCGCCGCCGCCGCCGCTACTAAGGAACGGCATGTGCACGAAAAGGATCTCGAGGCGCATGAGGCGCATACGGAGAAGATGAAATCCCATGCAGCCAACCTGAAGACGAACAAAGAGTATCAGGCACATTTGTTCGAATTGGAGTTGGCGAACAAGAAACGGGGAGAATTTGAAGAGAAGATTCTCTTGTCGATGGACAAGACCGACCAGCTCCAGAAGACCACCAATGAACTTCAGGACAAGAAGAACGCTCTGGAGAAAGTCTTTACTCAGGAGAAGCACCTGCTGGACGCACAAGACAAGGAGCTTGCGGCGGAGCTTGCGCAACTCGAAGGTCATTATCGGGAAGCGTCCGCGAAGATCGAGAAAGGTCTACTCGATCGATACAACCAAGTGAAGGCCTCACGGAAGGATCAGCCTCTTGCCGCGGTGCGTGATGGTATCTGCGCTGGGTGTCGCCTCCAGATTCCGCCCCAGCTTATCGCGCAGGTTAAACGCTCCAACGATCTGCATGTATGCCCGTACTGCCGGCGGATGTTGTACTGGGAAGGAGAGCCGGCGGTGGAAGCGCCATCAGTACCGGGAGCTAAGTCCTCAGATCTTGAAGTTGGTGAGTCGGTTTAAGGCAGGCTAAAAATCTTTTGCCCAGTGCCTGGCCTCGCACCCAATCAGATTCCAATAGAAAGACTGCGCCAGCATCCCTTCTGATACACCAGTATCCAATCCGATACTGGTAGCGGCCTACTCGCAACGCCCCGAACCTCTTTCATCTCCACTGAAAAATCAATCGGATCGCCTATATTCTCAGTGAGGCAAGCAGTTTGCGTCATGACAAGAAGAAAATGGGGTCTTGTGCG
>JAAUPT010000106.1 GCA_012032965.1 Nitrospira sp. | reverse complement strand
TCACACTCACGTTGTCCCCCGGCATCACCATCTCCACCCCCGGATTCAACTGCACCACCCCGGTCACATCCGTCGTCCGGAAGTAGAACTGCGGCCGATACCCATTGAAGAACGGCGTATGCCGCCCTCCTTCTTCCTTGGTCAACACATAGATCTCCGCTTTGAACTTGGTATGCGGCGTGATGCTCTTTGGCTTCGACAACACCATCCCCCGCTCCACGTCCTCTTTCTTGGTCCCGCGCAACAACACGCCGATGTTGTCCCCCGCCTGCCCTTCGTCGAGCACTTTGCGAAACATCTCGACCCCAGTCACGATGGTGGTCTGCGTTGCCCGCAATCCAACGATCTCGATCTCATCGCCCACTTTCACGATCCCGCGCTCGCAGCGCCCCGTCACGACGGTGCCTCGACCACTGATGGTGAACACGTCTTCGATCGGCATGAGGAACGGCTTATCGATCGGCCGCTGCGGGGTGGGAATATAGGTATCGACGGCCTCGAGCAATTTCATGATAGCCGGCACACCCAAGGGCCCCTGATTCCCTTCCATGGCCTGTAACGCACTGCCTTGAATGATCGGGGTCTTGTCGCCCGGGAACCCATACTTCGAGAGCAGCTCCCGTACTTCCAGCTCCACCAATTCCAGCAGCTCTTTGTCGTCGACTTTGTCGGCTTTGTTCAAGAACACCACGATGTAGGGCACGCCGACCTGCCGCGCCAGTAGGATATGCTCGCGGGTCTGCGGCATCGGGCCGTCCGCCGCGCTCACGACGAGAATCGCCCCATCCATCTGGGCGGCCCCGGTAATCATGTTCTTGACGTAGTCGGCGTGGCCAGGGCAATCGACGTGCGCATAGTGCCGGTTGTCGGTCTCGTACTCCACGTGGCTGATGGCGATGGTCATGATCTTGGTCGCGTCCCGGCGCCCCTGGCTCTCCGAGGCCTTGGCCACTTCGTCGTAGCTGATAAATTTCGCCATCCCTTTGTCGGCACAGACCTTCGTCAACGCCGCCGTCAACGTCGTCTTCCCGTGGTCCACGTGCCCGATCGTCCCAATGTTCACGTGCGGCTTCTTCCGCTCGTATTTCGCCTTCGCCATACGTCACTCCTTTTCTAGAACCACCGCCGGCACCCCCCGGCACACATTCCATAGGGCGGCAGCACGAGGCAGCTTACCAGCTTATGTAGATCCAAAAGGCCCATACTTGAGGAGCTGACCTAGGCTCCCCCAAAAAACGCAAACGTAAAGGTGTCTATCCGCTCGCCAGGAGCCATTTTATGGCTCGCGGTACGAGCAGGCATGGCTGGAGCCCACGACGCGGATCGAACGCGTGACCTCGTCCTTACCAAGGACGTGCTCTACCAACTGAGCTACGTGGGCATTCGGCACGTCATGCGCCATCGGTAAAGTTAAGCCCCCTTCTTCAAACATTTTCCTGATCTTCAGGTTGCAATTGATCGCCTTCGCACCATTTCTATATTTGGAGCGGGCGATGGGATTTGAACCCACGACAGCCAGCTTGGAAGGCTGGAACTCTACCACTGAGCTACGCCCGCCCATTCCCCCAGATCTCCGTTCATATCGCGCCAAGCCAAACATTCCTCAACATACCTATCTGACTTGCCCACTCATACTAAAGCTCAACCAACACGAGCCAAGCGCTATTATGGTGGGCAGGCAAGGATTCGAACCTTGGAAGACATAAGCCAGCAGATTTACAGTCTGCCCCCTTTGGCCACTTGGGTACCTGCCCGCAGTGAGTCATGAATCTACGTGGATGAAAATTTATTGCTCACCCGCCTGACGCTATCTTCGACTTGCCTACCACAAAGAAAAGCAGGCCTACCCGTGCACAGCTTTACTCCTCAATCATTCAAGATTGATTCCACTGGTGTGCTCGGACAGGCTAGATTAGGAAATGCTGGATTCTATTGATGAACTTTCTCCGTGTCAAGCGGAGAATTCGGCTCTGGTCATTTTTATTCCGCCCTCCCCTCTGCGGTGGAACAGGATGATGCCCTGGTTGCCCCGAACGACGTCATCAGCCGATCAATAAAAGCGTCTTGAAAACCAAGTACTTGCTTCATCAAAACCCCAGCCTCTTCCAAAGCCAGTTGCGACTGTTGCGCTAAGTATCTTTTCCGTGCGAGACGCCGTTCATCCGGATCCTCTGGAACGTAGTATCCGCGAAACGCCCCTCTCTCAAAAGCCATTTTGAACCGTTGTATCCAATGAGTAGCTTGCCGCGGCTCTTGAAACATTGATCGCTTGGTCTTGTGCTGCACTTCTAGTTGATTCCAGATCGCCCAACCGATAAAGACCGCCCATGTTTCGTTCAATGCTTCCCACGACTCTGCCTGCGTCAAATAGCGTGATTCCGTCTCATCCTTTCGTTGAATGATCGGCGTGATCTGCACTTCTCCATATCGACAGACCTGTTGTTCTCTGGCGAAATGCAGCAATTCATCAGACCGATGACCGGCCTCGTCGGATTGCGCATCAACGACTGCAAGATAATCGAGATAGGCATGAAACAGCTCGTGATAGAGCACGTCCAGTTCTTTGTATGTCATCTTGCTCAGCGGCTTGAGTATCCTTCCCGCTGCGTTGAATGACAATGACCGGTCGAGCACCATTCGATGATCGTCGGGATGGTACTCCGCGGCATAGGTCCGCAGGTCGTCGAATTCAACATGAATAAAGTCCGGCGGAAGTGCCTTCAAAAAATTTGTAGGCAACTGCAACCGCTGTGCATCGTCGATAACACGCGCCCACATCATGTCCCGCACTACGCTCTTCATTCTGGGGTGCACCAGCGGCCTCTGCAGGCTGGCCCCACATCGACCAGCAGCACCACACCAGAAATAGTTGAATGGTGAAGCGACTCATGAGCACAGGAAGGACTATGAATGCGCTGCGATCCGACACCACGATCAATCAATAGTACGGATCTGGCGCCGTCCCCCACTCCTCTCGTCCACCTTCCTCTATGAGAGCAAGCGTGTCGAGCAGGTCGGAAGACACATGGTCCAGAAATCTTGAAGGCTTTGAGAGCAACATCCCGCTGGTCTTATCGTACACGTTGATGGGATACGTCAAAACAAATGCCGCTTGGCTCGAGTGACGGCCACGTAAAAGAGCCGCCGTTCTTCCTCCAATTCCTCCTCGGTGAGGAAGGAATAGGCTGACGGAAACCGGCCGTCGACAACCCAGATCACAAACACGCACTGCCACTCTAGTCCCTTCGCAGAGTGGATCGTCGAGAGCACCATCGTTCGTCGTCTCGATCGCCTGCTTCTACATCCACCGCACTGCCATCCGGTGGTTCTAGCGCCAAATCGGCCAGAAACTCATCGATGCCATGATACCCCTCGGCAATCGTATGGAGGTGATCGAGATCTCTCGTCCGCTTGGGGTAGTCGTCGTACTGGTCCTTGAGGATCGGAAGGTAATACTCATAGATATGGTTAACCTGTTCAGCAGGCTGCCGGTCATCCGATCCCGCCAAGCTCTCCAGTGTATTGGCCAAGTTCTTGAGCCCTGGTCCAGAGCGCCCACTCACTCCGCGCAGCACATCATACGGTCGGTCTGTTTTCATGATCGCGGCGAGCAAATCCTGGGCTTTCTTCGGCCCCACGCCTTCTACCAACATCAGCACACGATGCCAACTGACCGTATCGAGCGAGTTCGAGACCACACGCACATGGGCCAACAAATCTTTGACATGGGCGGTCTCGATAAACTTCACCCCGCCCCGCTTAATAAAGGGGAGCCCCTTCCGAGAGAGCTCGATTTCCAGATCGAACGAATGAAAACTCGATCGAAACAAGACCGCGACCTCATCCAGCGGCACCCCTTCTTCGCGAAGCTCAAGAATCTTCTGGCCAATGAATCGCGACTGCGCATTTTCCCCTGCGGCTTCTACTAACGACGGGAGGGGCCCATCGATCTTTCTCGTGAAGAGCCGCTTCGTATACTTCTCCGCTGCTTCTTCGATAATGCAGTTCGCGAGATTCAAAATCGGCTGCGTGCTGCGGTAGTTCTCTTCCAGCTTATAGACCGTCGTGCCAGGGAACAGCAGGGGAAATTCCATGATGTTCTTGAATGTCGCGCCTCGGAACGCATAGATGGACTGCGAGTCGTCGCCCACCACCATCACATTCTGGTATGTCGTCGCCAGTTGCCGGATGACCTCAGCCTGCAACCGATTCGTGTCTTGGTACTCATCCACAAGGATGTAGCGATACTGACGGGAAATATTCACGCGAGCCGTCTCATCCAGCAAGAGCAGCTGCCGCAGCATCACCAATAGATCGTCGTAATCCAAGAGTTGTTTTTGACGCTTCGCGGTTTGATAGGCCTTCTGGAGTCGCCCGAGATCCTCCGAATGATCGGTAAAATGACTGAACTCTTCCAGAATGATTTCGTCGAGACTGCGTAGGGTATTCTCACTCTTACTGATCATTTCCATGATGGTCCCCTTGCGGGGAAAGCGTTTGTCTTTTTCGTTGAGCCCCAGCTGCGATCTCATCAGGGCGATCAAATCTTCCGCGTCACCCCGATCCAGAATCGTGAAACCAGGCTCGATCCCGATCGATCGGCCATGCCGGCGTAACAGCATATTGGCCACCGAGTGGAACGTCCCTCCGCAGACCCGCCGGCTGCTCACCCCGATGAGATCGCCAGCCCGCTCCAACATTTCCTGTGCGGACTTACGCGTAAATGTGAGCAGGAGAATATTCGAAGGATCCACACCCGAATCGATCAGATAGGCCACGCGATAGACCAGCGTGCGTGTCTTCCCGCTGCCGGCTCCCGCAATGACCAGCGATGGCCCATCACCCGCCGTCACTGCGGCCAGTTGCTGTGGATTCAGCGCCGCCGCGTAATCGATCGACAACGTGCGGGGCACAGCGTCCTCCGCAGACCGTTTCAGCACATAGGTTTTAACTTCTCGTTCCATGGAAGTATGCGCCGGAGGTATTCAGCAGTTTAGTCATTCAGGAAGGCTCGTCTATACCACACTCGACTTCCCATTCCTATCCACCTGAGACCATCATCCACAGCTTGTAGATCAACCATATGATGAAGGCGATCATAAGCAGCAGGAGGGCTATCGTGCCCCCGATAATCCCGCCCACGTAGAACCAATCGGTGTGAGTCTCCCGATCCGGCTTCATGGCTGCGTCGCGAAGCAGCGCGGCGTTTCTCGAATGACTCCGAAACCAGACCGAGAAAAGATCCCCGACAATCGGAACGGCTCCGACCGTCCCATTGATAAGTAGATTGAGACTCATCCGGGCAAGCACAACCCGGGGAAGTTGTAAGCGCGTTGCCAATCCAAGGATGACTGTTCCGATGAGATTGGCGAGGACATCCCCAATCCCAGGAATGAGTCCGAGCAACGGATCCAACCCAATGTACCAGGACGTCCCAGGAATCCTGATCGTCGTGTCCATCACTTTGGCAATAATGTCCGCGATCGTGAGCAAGTGCTCACGTGCCTCATCACGCGGCAAGACCTCAATCGGCGACTTCTTCTGTTTCTCATGAACTGGAAACATTGAATCTGAGCTCATCGTCACCCTGTAGCGATCAATGTATCGGAAGGGTCATGGAACGGCAACTGGAGGGAAAGTCAATTAGAGATGGAACGAACGGCCACCCTTGGGCTGTAAGACCCGATCAGGAATATTTGGACCTTTCACAATGTCATATTACAGCAGGCGATGCCAACTTCTGCTCTTGTATTGCTCGAAGCCTTCTAAGCGAGATGGATGGTATCGCAATTTCTACCGTGGCAAAGACCTATAGAAGGGACAACGAATTACTGAATTCACCTCTTTTCTCCCCTCGCACGTCTCCGTTATAATTCCCTATTCATTAGGGAGACCTATGGCTACTGCCACCACTGAATACAAAGACCGCCTTCGCCAGCTGGCCGAACTGATGCTCGCCGTGTCGGGCGAATCAGTCACGATGATGAAGCGCCATGCCCCCAACCAGGCGCTGAAACTCAAACGCCAGGATGAATGGGGCATCTATCTGGAATTCCTCAAAATCATGTTCAATCTCACGGACCGACTGGTGGCCCTCCACATACCGCTCAAGGACCAGATGGGGTTTATGAACGAGCTGGAAGATGCCGTGACGCAACAGTTGAAGCACGCCCTGGAACCAGCCTTCGGGAATCATGCCGATCAGATGGAAATCGTGATGACGATCGGCACGACCGTGGCGGACAGTCGGCAGACCTATGAGCACTACAAGTTCCTGATCTCTGAAGACTCCAAAACCAAGAACGAGATGTTCCACGACTTCGGTGAGAAGGTGGCCGACGCGCTTGGCACGCCTGGCAATGCGCAACTCAGCTCTGCCGCGATGCTCT
>JAAUPT010000105.1 GCA_012032965.1 Nitrospira sp. | reverse complement strand
TTTCATCAACGGTCAAGTGCTGTTCCCAGGGAGGCATGACTGAGGCCCAAGGGAATCCCTCGTTAGGTAATCCGATACCACCCTTCGCAACACGCCAGAAGATGAAGGTTTCTTGAAGCTGTGCGATCGTGCCTGGGTCGGTGAAATTTGCGGGAATTGGATTGAAGGCAAAAGCATGGAGGCCACGGCCATTTAAATTATCCCCGTGGCAGAAATGGCAGTTTTGGAAAAAGATCTCACCCCCCTCTCGCACGTACTTCAGATACCCTTGACTCTTCTCATCCCATGGATTGGCGTTTGGTTTCATCAAACGCCCCATCCCTGTTCGACGATATTAGCGTTCGTGTATTCCTGATCGTATTTTCCCTCGGTATTGACGCGATAGGGATTCTGTGATGTTTGCAACGTATAGGTCTTACCATGAACTTTTGTGCTCGCTGGTGGTGCCGGATGAACGGTTCTTAACTCGATCGGCTCTTCAGATTTCGGCATCATCGCGTTGAATGAAAATCCCCCGATGAGGATCGGCAAGAGGACAAGATACGCGTACCGCAGGAGTTTATTCATGCCAGTCTGCGCATCGAGCACGTTCATGATAGGCTGCTTGAATTTCTGCCAGTCTTCTTCGTTAGCAGAGACCCACATAAAGACGGCAACAAGAGACACGGTCCCATACATGGCTCGCACACTGAATGGGATTGGTGGATAGACGCGGTACTTTAAGTACATCAGGAAAAAGACCCAAAACCCGATGCCTTGCCAGAACCGTGGAATACCCATACCCATGGCGTTCAGTATGTAGCTTAAACCAGCAAAGCCGAGGATATAACATCCCCACTTCAAACAGTAACTGCATGGGCATATAGCCTTCGACCAATCGTATGGTAGTGGATGGCACAATATCGAAAATCATTCCACCCAGAAGGAGCAGTCCTGCAACCCCAATTAAGGCACCAAGTGACATCAACGCTTTCATCGGATAACTCCCTTTACTCTCCGCATAAGAACCAGCCGGAGCCTACGAAATCTTTGGTGGCGGCGCTCCGGTTTTGACTTGCGATAAGTAGTCGACAATCTTTTTCAACGCACCAGCGCTCAGTTTTTGTCCGAATATTTTCGGCATGGTGTTATCCGGGAACGGCTTCACCACAAAGGCGCTGGGGTCGGTGATAGATTCCATGATGTAGTCGGTAGCCGATTTGGCAGTACCTTTGTATTCCGGATCCTTAAGGCGAAGTGCAGCAGTTGTCCCTTCCTCCAGCTTGGGACCGATTGTCCCGATGGCCCCAGGAATTCCGGGATGGTATGGCAGGCCACACACTGTGCTTTAGCAAAAATTTGGTCCACTGGCTCAGTCCCATCAGCCATCAGTGAAGTCGCCCCAGCAGCCTTTTCCTCTTCCTGTTTAGGACGATCAGCCTCAGGAACAAACTTCTCGTAGGACTTCACAATCTCTTCAAATGAAGGGGGCTCTATCCCCTCGCGCACATACATCCAGGTGTCGACTGCTGCAAGCTCAGGAAGACTAAGAGAAATTGGTGGCTTATGAATGACCGGCATCGGGCTTTCCTTGTCGTTCGTTCCCTTTACGCCATAGCCTTCCACCACATAGCAGCTCGGACAAGCATGCGACTCGGCAATATATTCTTGGACGGTTTCCGCAGTACCTGAACCGGGGAACGCTTCCTTGACGGAATATATGCGCTTCGATGGATCACCTTTGGAATATTTTGGATCTTCTAACCGATCTTTACGTGTAGGAAGGCCCAATAAATTAGGCGCACGTTCTCCAAGCATTCCGGCATGGAATGCGTGGCAGAGCGGGCATTGCCCCTTTCCGATGGCCCCCTGCTCCTTATTTTTCCCGACACCGCCAAAGATAATCTCCTCACCCTTATCAGCCAGCTCCTGCGTGGACATGGTATCCCACGTAACCTTCTCCTCTACCGGTGGAAAACCACCCTCGACTTGCGGTAACCAGTTTCCATATCCGGAAAGAAACGCGGCGATAAAAAACATCATCCCGCCTATCTTCAATAAGGCGCTTAAATTGGTGAAGTATAGAGCCATGACAAACGTTGTCACGGTAATCATCACCAGAGAGACGGGAAGTAGCCGACTTTCCCCATAGAAATTCGTTTTATAATTGGCAATCGCCATGAACAGAAGCAAGCACGAGACCATTCCAATGAATGCCTTGAACACAGCTCGCTTTTTTACAGCAGGATCACTGATCGACACCTGAAAATAAACCATCAGACCCGCAATGATGGCTAGAGCCATCCAACCCATTGAAATTGCTTCTGCAATCAAGTTACCCAAGGTCCTGACCTCCTACAGCTACAGCAAAGAGCTTGCACCCTTGCACTGTTAAGCCAACCGTCAATACCAAACTTCAGTTAGTGACTAGCCGCCGGCTGCGGGACACTTCCTGGAATTCCCGCCTTGGATTCAACTGGAACTTTTTTAGCCGTTAAGCTGCCCAACCAAAAGACGAAAAGAATACTAATCCAGAAGAATAATACGTTGGCTGAAATCATATTGGCCGCAAACCCTACCGTATGGGTATAGGCCCATGGTGAATTATCCCTCATGATTTCGTTCACATGCCAAAAGAGTCTGACGGATGAGCGAATGTAGCCCATCAATCCCATCATCCACGTAAAGGCAGTCGCGAGCATGATGAGGGCATACTGCGACCGAGCCGAAATTTTCCCCCACTCAATTGGGCCCATCTGCTTCGCTCCCCGCATCATCACACTGTTGAGGGCAAACATAAAGAAGAGGCACGATAGAGTGGTTGCGACTTGCGGGACAGACAAACCAACCCGCACGTTCGCTGGAATGTAATACCCATAAACGGCAAGCCATATAATGTTTATGTACGCACAAACAAAGAATACACCCATAAAGATGTTGCCAAACTTCGCCCACGAGACGGTTGATACTTTATTGCCTCGCATGTACCAGACGAAACTCAATACAGTGGTGGTAATAATAACGTTGATACCACCATTCTTCGCCGACATAACCCCGTAGTTACCCAGCACCGGGTGCTGTTGACCGCCCATGGCCTTTAATTCAGCGGGGGACATAACCATTGTGTGGGGCGTGATAAACACTATGTAGCCAGCGGCAAGCAAAAATACGAGATATTTGATATAGCGCTGGTACTTTTCTGCGCCACGCATCCGACCCATAGCCTGCCAGAGGTAATAATTTGTACTGAGAAATAAAATACCGATCATGGTCGCCTGAATAATAAAGAGCCAGGCGAGCAACCCTCCCATCAACGTGATCCCCATCTGTTGGCGATACGCATAGACTTCGCGCATCAGCCAGTACCCTGCAAATGGAAGCGGAATCAGGAAGGCAACACCCAGCGCCATCGCGATATAGCCCATCCAGTCATAATGAGCCCTATCTTCATCAGTCTTTGACGCCAAGAATTTGTACGCCGCATAGGCCGCCACCACACCGCCTCCAAAAGCCATATTGCCAAGGATCCGATGAAGATTAAGCGGATTCCACAAGGCAGTGTGGATGACGTGCCAAATATTTCCAAGAAACCGCCCCTGCTCATCAACGCCAGCCGGCGACATCATAAATCCGATCCAGGAGTTGGCCAGGAACATGAGCAGCGTACCGATCACATTTAGAACCACCGACATGCTGAGGTGAATCCACTTCAAGAACCCTTCCTTCATCTTGTCCCAACCGTAATAATAGATGTACAGGGTTCCACTCTCCGCAACAAACATCAACGCATAGATATGCATGACAGGGCGGAAAATACCTGACAGATACGAAAAGAATGCCGGATAGAGTGTCAGGAATGTGAAAATCAATATACCGCCCAAGATCGCCGTTAAGGAGTAGGCCGTGAGGCTGATTTTGATAAAATCATAGGCGAGCTGATCATACCGTTTCGCAAGCGCCTTATCCTTCGTTACGACGCCCATGAACTCAATGATCATGCAAAAGATCGGGACTGCCAACACGAAGCTGCCATAATAGAGATGCTGCTGGTTGGCGAACCAGATCAGAACACGACTTTCAAAGTTGTATCGCGGATAGTCCTTAGGGCCATCCGTGGTCTTAGGCGCAGGGGCGCCGACTACAATACCCTCGGTCTTGTAATAGACATCCCGACCCTTCTCAACTTTCTCCCCATCCTTCTTCGCCTCATCGCCGACAGCAGGAGCTTCTTCACCGATAGCCGGCGAAGGCAGAGCCACAACGATCGGAAGCAGAAGGAGGCCAACCATCATGCAGAGCGCCATAATCGAAAACACGCGCTTGCCGGTTAATAGGCCCATGGAATACCTCCTTAGACGCACTGAACGTTAAATTTTAATAAACCTGCGAAACTTCTCAGAAGACCCGACTACATCACTTGGTGGTTACTGACGGAACAAGTACAGTAGTCCAGCCCCTGCATATCCATCAAATAATGATCAACTAGAGTAAAGTAGCCAACCGCGATAATCAGAGAGACGATTACAGCAATGACAGGATTATTCAGCGCGCTCATTTCACTCTTCTCCTCATATCTAACCGCGTTTATCAGCTGAAGAGGCTACGCGGTATCACATCATCGAAGTTATGACAAATTTCTCAGCTCAACAAGGACACTGAATTCCAGCAAACCAATAAAAAAACCATAAACCCATAGCACAGGTGATATAGAAAATCATTTTCCCGATTTTTATTTTTGATGTCGCTGTCAGGAGTAGATGTTGCCATCGTAGTGCTTGCTCCAAATCAGATATAGATTGGTAGGTAATTCAGAATTGCTGCGTTTTCTTGACAGGCACCCAGCCCTGTGTTATCAAAATTCGTCGTTTGTGTGCAAAACAACAGGAGAAACCGTGACGAAGAACTCAAAAGTGTTTGACATTATAGTTTTGGCCGGAATGGTTGTCAACATCATTTTGGCCGTGTTTTTGATCCTATACTACTTTGATTTTCTCTAATTTCTTGCCGTGTTTTTCTCTCCACTTCCGTGTGCTTCCATTTTTGAAATCGCGCAGCGAAATCCGATCGTCTCATCCCGAAAATTCGGCATCATCTTGCTCCTGCTGGTAATCCGGATATCCAAACCGGTCGTCGTATATCCCCCGCCCCTCAGCACACGATAGGTTCCATACTCGGGACTTTGAGGATTCTGCTCAGGAGAATCCTTGTAATAGGTCTCATTGTACCAATCAGCCACCCATTCGATGACGTTACCGGCCCCATCCATGACGCCATACGGACTCTTATCGGTCGCAAATGTCCCTACACGTGCAGAGACCTCATGGCCGTCCTGTACGCGGGCCCAGTTTGCGCTATGAGGCTGTTCGTCATTCCCCCATGGCCAGAGCCTCCCGTCTGAACCGCGCATAGCCTTCTCCCATTCCGCTTCAGACGGGAGCCGCTTGCCTTTCCACCGACAGTACTCCGCCGCATCTTCCCACGAAACATAGACGGCCGGTTGATTGACGCCCCGCACCTTACTCCCACTCTTGGCATAGCGCGAAGGCAACCCTGGCTTTCGATGACCGGTGGCCGCAACAAATTGTTGATATTGATGGTTGGTCACTTCGTACCGATCGATCGAAAAGGCATCAAGAAAGATGGTCCGCTGTGGCTGCTCGTCGAATCCACCGTCATTCGTTCCGCGGACGAACGGCCCAGATGGAATGGTGACCATCTCTTCTTGAATTGGCTCCTCTCCGGAAGCGGCGTCTGCCCCTGACTCAACTTCGGTGCTGGCTGCAGGCGTCAACTTCTCATACGGGGTCATGGTTGTACCTCGCAGAATCGCCACGATAGGCATGGCAGCACAAGCCAGCACTACAAAGAGAAATACCAGTTTAAACTTAGACTCTAACATGCCAACCTAACCACTGGAACTCTGCTCATTTACTCCAAATCACTTGCGCAACGAATGCCGATTGTCACGTCTGTCCGCCAATGCTTAGCCGCGAATCGCTTAGACAACCTTGCATTATGTTCGGTTTCCCGCCATGAACCTCCTCGCACAACTTTAAGGTCTGCGTTCTCTGGCCCTTGAGGGTCACGAAATGGTGATTTCTTGTAATAGTGTTCGTCGTAAGAGTCCTCAACCCATTCGGCGACGTTACCCGTCATATCATAGAGGCCATAGGGACTTCGCCCTGTCTCGAACGATCCAGGCGGTGCCAAATACTTATAGCCGTCCTCGCTGCCGTCCACATTGGAGGCATTGGTGACGAATTTGTCTCCCCATGGGTATTTCCGCCTGCTCTCTCCACGACCAGCCTTCTCCCATTCTGCCTCCGTGGGAAGCCGCTTACCAGCCCACTTACAGTAGGCTGCCGCCTCATCCCACGAGACACTCATCGCCGAGAATTCCGGCTTCAAAATCTTCGACTGATCGTCGTCG
>JAAUPT010000104.1 GCA_012032965.1 Nitrospira sp. | reverse complement strand
ACGTGTCGTACGCGGATTATCAGGACCTGATTGCGCTCACTGAAGAGCTGCTCTCCAGCCTAGCCCAACAAATACTTGGCAAGACGGTCATTTCCTACCAGGGGAAGGACATTGTGCTCACGCCTCCATGGCGACGATGGTCCTATCACCAAGCTATTCTCGAGGTGAATGCCCTCGATCCATCGGTGCTGCAAGATCGCGACAAGGCTTTGGCGGCCGCCCAGCGGCTGCGCGTGCCGGTGGACCCAAAGGCGTCGTTGTTCGCGATCGTCAATGAGATCTTCGAGGAAACCGTCGAGTCGAATTTGCAGCAGCCTACGTTTATTACCGATTATCCGATCGATATTTCTCCGCTTGCCAAGCGAAAAGATTCAGACCCAACTCTGACCGATCGGTTTGAGCTCTACATCGCCGGCAGGGAAATCGCCAACGCCTTTTCCGAGTTGAACGATCCGTTGGATCAACGCGAGCGGTTTGACGGCCAGGCCGCTCAGCGTGAGGCGGGGGACGATGAAGCGCATCTCGTGGATGAGGACTTTCTTCGCGCTCTGGAGTACGGAATGCCACCGACCGCTGGAGAAGGGATTGGCATCGACCGATTGATCATGCTGTTCACCGATCAAGCTTCTATCCGCGATGTGGTCCTCTTCCCTCAATTGCGGCCGGAGAAACCATAGCGTGGCCCTCCCTTATGAAATTTTCGTCGGGCTCCGCTACTTGCGCGCCAAGCGTCGCAACCGGACGATCTCGCTGAACACGTTCGTGTCGATCGCCGGCATCACGCTGGGCGTAGCGGCGCTCATCGGCACGGTTGGGATTATGACCGGCTTCCGGGAAGATATTCAGAGCAAGATTCTCGGCACGACGGCCCATATCATCGTCCAAGAACGCATGAAAGAGAATATGACCGACTACGACGGTCTGGCCGACAAGGTTCAGACCGTGCCCGACGTCGTGGCAGCAACCCCGTTCGTGCTTCGCCAAGTACTCCTGACTACTCAATCGGGGGTACAGGGAATTGTCCTTCGTGGGATCGATCCGAAACGCGAAGCCAATGTCACCGAGCTCTCAAAAACATTACGTCCGGCCAATTGCTTGATCTTCTCACCCCGGTGAAAGTCACCCAAGCACCGGTCGACGACCCTGAAGGCGACCCTCGCGTGATCGAGAAGCCAGGCATTATTCTTGGCAAAGAGTTGGCGCTGAGGCTTGGCGCGTTTGTCGGGGACACAGTCAACGTGGTCTCGCCTGTCGGTCCGATCAGCGCGATGGGGATGGTGCCCAAGATCCGCACTTTCGCGGTCGTCGCGCTTTTCCACTCCGGCATGTACGAATACGATTCGTCACTGGCCTATATCGAGCTCAGTGAAGCTCAAAAATTTTTCAACATGAATGGAAGCGTGTCCGGGATCGAGGTCAAGGTAACCGAGGTCTTCCAAGCCGCAGAGACCGCTCGTCGCATCGAACAGGAGCTGGGATTCAGCCACGGAGCCCGAGATTGGATGCAGATGAACCGAAATCTTTTCTCAGCACTCAAGCTGGAAAAGACGATGATGTTTCTGCTGCTCGTTTTGATTACGATCGTGGCCTCGTTCAACATCGTCAGCACCCTGACCATGATCGTCACGGAGAAGCAAAAGGAAATTGCGATCCTCAAGGCCATGGGTGCGACGAAACGGAGCATCCGACGCATCTTTATGCTGAACGGGCTGATCATCGGATTTGCCGGCACCGGTATCGGCATCCCTCTGGGCTATACATTTCTCTGGCTGATCCAAACGTTCTGGACGTTCGATCCGTCCGTGTACTACATCTCGACCATTCCGGTTCATGTGCTGGCTGAAGACGTGTTGCTGGTGGCAGGCTCTGCCATTCTGATTAGTTTTGTGGCGACAGTGTATCCAGCCAATCAGGCGGCGAAGCTCGAGCCGGTTGCCGCACTGCGTTATGAATGACCGTGCTGCTTCGACTATGGCGACGATGGTCAATGGAACGCATAATGATCGACGCTTGACGCTGCGCGCATGATTAAAGCGATCAACCTTCACAAATCATTTTCGATGGGATCCCATGAGCTGCCTGTGCTCAGGGGGATCAATCTTGAGATTCAACGCGGGGAATTGGTGGCCATTGTGGGGGCTTCCGGAGCCGGGAAGAGCACCCTCCTCCATATCATTGGGACTCTTGATAAACCCAGCAGCGGGACCGTGACGTTCGATGGGCAAGACCTGTTTCGTATGACGGACGCTCAACAAGCGGAGTTCCGCAATCGCCGGATCGGGTTCGTGTTTCAGTTTCATCATTTGCTCGCCGAGTTCACCGCGCTGGAAAATGTGTGCATGCCGGCGCTCGTCCAACGTCGAGAACCCGCCTCGGTCAAAGCCGACGCCACGACACTTCTCACGGAAGTCGGATTAGAGCATCGCCTTCATCACAAGCCCGGCGAACTCTCTGGTGGCGAACAACAACGGGTCGCCATGGCCCGCGCGTTGATGCAGAACCCAGACTTAGTCTTGGCCGACGAACCGACCGGCAATCTCGATACTCATAGTGGGGAAGGACTGTTCAGGCTGATGCGCACCTTGAACAAAACGCGCGGAACCACGTTCGTGATCGTGACACATAATGACAAACTCTCCGCACAGTCCGACCGCATCATTCACATGCAGGACGGACAGATCGCCTAAGCTCATCGTGCGTCCCTATCACCTTCCGCCCTTTTCCTCATCTGTTACTCACATGTGTTAAGAGTGCTTGTGGTCTCCGTTGGCATACCATGTCGTCGTGGAATCATTTGGAACGGCTGCTATCCTTGACGAACAACCGTTCCTTCTCTAGACTCGCTGAATCAGCTCTGGCCAAGGATTTGAGATGCGCTGGTCGCCATCAGTTCGCATAGCCGTTTTGCTGGCTACCTCAGCGCTGCCGCCTCAGGTATCAGCTGCAGAATTTGTCATCTCCGGCCCTCGTGCCATGGGTATGGGGGGAGCTGGAGTCGCCGTGACAACCAATGCCCTCGCGACCTATTGGAATCCCGCCGGATTGGCCATGACCCAGACCGTGGATATCCGTGCCCAGGGAGGAGGCCTGGCGATCGATCGCCTTGGCTTTGGCGACGCGCTGAACGACCTGGAGAAATTCAACACCAGCGACACCTCTCCGATCAATCTTGTGAAGGCTCAGGAGATCGCCGATCGTATCAATCGACCGGGAGCAGCCGTCTCGGTTAATGGATCCGCTGGGCTGTACCTTAAAGGGCACTTCGGCGAACATGCATTCGGATTCAATGTCTCAGATGTCGCCACCGGAGGGGGATTTGTCTCAACGCCTGTGCAGCAACCCAACTTGGCGGAGTGGGCACGCCTATCAGTGTCGCGGGCCAGATGGCGCTGCGTGGGCTTGAGGCCAGACAATTGGCATTTTCCTACGCCTATGCCTTTTCGGATAAAACGTTTTCCATCGGAATTACCGCGAAGGTTATTCAAGGCGCGTCTTACAATGGTGTGACCGACCTACAAAGCGGAAGCGGTGTCAGCACGACCGATCACTTCGGCAAGCCGACCATCTCCACAACCTACGGCATCGATATCGGAGCCATCTATCGCCCATCATCGTTGATCAGGTTTGGGATTGTCGCGAAGGATGTCAATACGCCGACATTCGATGCGGCTGGTGGAGGGGAGCTCAAACTCGATCCGCAGGTTCGGGCAGGTGTGGCGATTAACCCCTACTCATCGTTGACACTCACAGCCGATGTGGATGTCACCTCGAACAAAACTTTTGTGCCCGGAGTGAAGAGTCAACTCTTGAGCTTGGGACTCGAGCAAACAATCTTATCCGAATTCCTGTCGTTCAGGATCGGAACGTTCAAGAACATGCAGGACGCATCCAGCCCCTTCGTTCCCACTGCAGGGTTAGGCGTACGGTGGTTTATGTTTCGCGCCGATGCTGGCGGAGGATATGACTTCCGCGAGAAAGGTGCCTTAGTTTCTGCTTCCATTTCTTTCACTTTCTGATGGTATACTAGGCCTATGTTGTCTCGACCATACGCGCGATTTGTATCTGTCCTGGGCCTCGTTCTGGTCCTCAGCGGCTGTGGAGGATTGCAGGAAGTGTGGGAAGGCCCGGCGCCAGGGTATTCCGACCGCAGAGCATCGCCGTGTTGCCACCGATGTCGAGTCAATACGACAGCGCCCGCGAAGACATTCAAGAGGTATTGGCCGTCGCACTCACTCGGCAGGGACGCATCGAACGGGTCGTCACCCCGGAAAACGTCACCGATATTTTTCAGGCCTCAAAAGAAGCGTTTGACTCCCTCGTGTTCTATTTCTCCCGTCTCGAGATGACCGGTCAATCCGACAAAGATTCCGCCGTCAATCTCGGAAGGTCGCTCAACGTTGATTCTTTTCTAGTCGTCAGGGTCAATTCATGGGAATACGTGCGGAAGGAAGGCGATAACGTCGGACGAGTCGGATTGAGCCTGCGCCTGATTGATGCCGCAACCGGTACCACAGTCTGGAAAGCACGCCATGAACGGTCCAGCAGCTACATGTTCATCAAGCCGAGCCTCAAACAAATTGCAAAGGACTTGGCTGATGAGATGATCAAGTACATGCCCCCGCAAGCCAAGCCCTAGCAGAAGCTGCTGTTTTCCTAATTCTCTTCTCAGCTCACACTTCATTCATCCGACTCCTCCCACACAATTCGCCGTACGAACCTTGAGCCCAGGCAGTACGGGCTGCGGGAGTTGCACACAAGTCATTGGGTAGTGCTGTGCTCAGCCAGTTATGAAACGAGGGGCCTAATGCATAGAACAAGCTGTGAACTCACCGTGAGTCAATGCGCATAAAATGAAGAACTTGGCTAGATCACCGGAGTAACGGATGAACGATCGATTTCGACCAATGTGTGGGCTTGGAGCGCCCGCTCAATTGTTGGTAAATGATGACCGAGCAATGGGCAGATCTTGGTTCTTGTATTACCTGATGGCAACGAATCCAAAACTCTGCATGGAGTCCTTGAGTAGCTCTGAGGCGGGGAAAGAGAGAGGGTGGCTGAACAGCTAGCCTACAGCCATGGCCAACTTCAATGACCGAACGAACTCAGCAACGTGGCTAATCATGGCCGGGTCTCGTTGGTGGGACGCGATGCGTTTCACGATGGCGCTGCCGACAATCACTCCATCCGCTATCTTCGATACTCGTGCCGCATCCTCCGGCGTCGCCACGCCAAAACCGACGGCGACGGGAGATCCGGAAACTTTCCTCAGTTTTTTGACGTTTTCTTGGATGTCCCCGACGTTGCTGAGCTTCGATCCTGTAATCCCCGTCAACGAGACATAGTAGACGAATCCGTGCGACTCTTTGGCGACAAGTTTGCGCCGATCGGTCGTGCTGGTCGGTGCAAGTAAAAAGATGAGCGGCAGTCCGGCGGCATCTGCTGGCTTCTTGAGCGGCCCCGCTTCGTCCGGCGGCATATCAGGCACGATCAATCCATCCACCCCGGCGGTGCTCGCAGTCTTGCAAAACTCTTCACAGCCCATGGCGTGAATTGAGTTGTAATACAACATGAGGACGATCGGAATCTCCGTGCGCTGCCTGAGCGACTTCACGGAATCCAGAATCTTGCGCAGGGACGTACCGCTCCGCAACGCGCGCTCCGCAGCCTGCTGAATCACCGGCCCGTCGGCGATCGGATCGGAAAAGGGCACGCCCAGCTCAATGATATCGGCGCCTGCTTCTTCCAACGCTACTACCAGCTGTTCAGTTTCGGCTAGTCCGGGATCTCCCGCCATGAGATAGGCGATGAGCGCTTTTTGTTTCTTCTTCCGAAGGGTCTCAAACGTGCTTTCCAGCCGTCCGCTCATAGCTCAACCCCTCGCATCTTCGCGACCTGCTGCACGTCTTTATCTCCACGACCTGAAAGGTTGGCGATGATGAGCTGAGACTTCTTGAGCTTTGGAGCTAACTTGACGACTTCTGCGATGGCATGCGCGCTTTCAAGCGCAGGCACGATGCCCTCTTCACGCGCCAGGAGATCAAAGGCTGACATCGCCTCAGTGTCCGTTGCGTAGGTATATTCGATGCGGCCCTGATCGTGGTAGAGGCTATGCTCCGGTCCGACCGCTGCATAGTCCAATCCAGCCGAGACCGAATGAGTCGAATTGATCTGCCCGTTTTCGTCCTGAAGCAGGTAGGTCATGGTGCCTTGCAGGACGCCAGGTTTCCGCCGGAAAACCGCGCCGCATGCTTGCCACTGACAATCCCACTCCCTCCGGCTTCCACCCCGATCATCTTGACCTTGGGATCACGGAGGAACGCATGGAACAGTCCGATTGAATTGCTTCCTCCCCCAACGCAAGCCACGAGATAATTCGGCAACCGCTTTTCCGCGGAAAGAATCTGCTTCCGTGCTTCTCGCCCGATGATCGCCTGAAAATCTCGGATCATCATGGGATAGGGATGCGCCCCGAGAACCGAGCCCAGAATGTAATGTGTGGTACGCACGTTGGTCGTCCAATCCCGCATGGCATCACCGATTCGTGCCGACTGAGTC
>JAAUPT010000103.1 GCA_012032965.1 Nitrospira sp. | reverse complement strand
ATTTTCACACTTGTGGGGCTTCCCTATACGCTCAAGTTTCTCTGGGCTCCGGTGATGGACCGCGTGGTGCCGCCTTGGTTGGGGCGGCGTCGTGGATGGATGGTCCTGACGCAGCTCTGCGTGGCTGTCGGCCTCGGACTGATGGCTCTCACCAATCCCAAGATTCACCCTGGGTGGTTTGCGGCCTATGCCGTGCTCGTCGCATTTCTGGCCGCGTCGCTAGACATAGTCTTCGACGCCTATCGAACGGACACGCTCCAACCTCACGAACGTGGGTTGGGCGCGGCTGTATGGGTGAACGGCTATCGAATCGCGCTTTTGGCCTCTGGCGCCGGTGCCCTGGCCCTGGCCGATTATGTTGGCTGGCAGATGACCTATCTGGCGATGGCGGCCGTTATGATTGCCGGGGTAGGCATCGTCTTGTTCAGCCCTGATCCGACGGTCGTCGCCGATGCTCCAAGGAGTCTCAAGGAGGCCGTCGGGGCACCGTTGGCGGAATTCTTTTCCAGGCCCACGGCGCTGGGGTTCTTGGCCGTCATCATCCTCTACAAACTTGGTGATGCCTTTGCGTCGGCGCTTCAAACCGCCTTTCTGATCGGAGGGTTGGGATTTTCCGCGACGGAGGTCGGTGCTGTGAAGGGGCTCGGGATCTTTTCCACGTTGATCGGAGCCTTTATTGGCGGGCTCTTGATGACCAAGTCGGGACTCTTGCGCTCCCTTTTGATCTTCGGTGTCTTGCAAGCTGTTTCAAATCTGGGATTCGTCGTCCTGTCGGTGGTCGGCAAGAGTTCGGCGGTGCTGACGACGGCCGTCGTGATCGAGAATGTGACGGGAGGCATGGGCACGGCTGCGTTCGTGGCGTTGGTGATGTCGCTGTGCGATCCGCGGTATACGGCGACTCAGTTCGCGCTGCTCTCTTCGTTAGAAGCGTTAGGACGGGTGTTTGCCGGTCGTCCATCCGCGGATCTTGTCGCGATGGTTGGATGGACGCAATTTTATGTTTTGACCGTGGCGGTGGCGTTGCCGGGTCTCTGGGCGGTCTGGCGGATCCGCCGTTCCATCGAGCCTGAGCAGAAGGCTGCTGCACGGACCTCCGTGGTGGAGCCGGCGACTTCTCCGATTTCAGACCGACTATGAGGACAATCTCCGTTGGAGAAAGAGCACGAAGAGCATCAGGGTGGGAAGTGGAGCGAGGATGAACGGGACAAGCCAGAGCCAGACATTCTTCCCGCGGACGCGTGCTTGGTCGATCATCCAGACGAACAGCCAGACCAGAAGACCGATATAATTGAGTGTGATCCATTGAATCGTATGAATTTTGAGGCCACTGGTAGTGTCTGGCGAGCCTTGAAGCAGGAAAATGCCCAGCAGCAAGACAAACGCGCCGAGTAGAACCGCGATGAGTTTTTTACTCCAGACGAACATAATCCGCCTCCTGGCTCAAAGAATGTGTGTACGAAGCCGGGGTAAGCTAAATGTCAGACCGTTGTTTGTCAACTCAGGCTGGTCCGATATCCAATTCAGGTCGAGGATAGAACTCATAGGTCGCACCTCATGAGCCTTTTTCGCTTAAGCGTGGTCGTTGGTGTCCTGGTTGTCGCGGTCGGCCTCGTGTTATCGAATCCGACCATGGACGACTATGTACGCTTCGTTGAACAGGAATTGAGCAACGCGATGGACCGAATGGATCAGGCTACACCGACCCGAGAACAGCAATTTATTCGCCAGGTGTTTCGGTCGCAGAGTAAGAAGCTTCTCGAATCATTCGTGCGGCCGAATACGGCGCGACGCAACTGGGGCATCTTTAGCTACTTTGAAACGCACGTGGCAGAGACCAACGTCGTCGTCCTCGGTCTTGGGGGGCAATTCATTCCCCTTCAGGGCGTCGAGGAAGCCACGGTAAAAATCGGCCGGATGGCCTTTTAACAAGAAAAATGGCCAGGGTCATCTGAGGGGGCATCTTTCGTCGACGTATTTTTGTGGATAACCTCGTTGAGAAGTGCCAAAAATAGGCCGTGAGATTCGCATTTCGACTATTCACAGTCTGTCCTCATATTTCCCAAAATGCCACAACATTTGGTGTTGACAAAAAACATGATAGCTATATGTAGTCAACACCTGGTGATAAACACACTCCACGGGCCTCTAATGACACCTGGCCAAAGCATACAACCCAAACCTTTTCCTCTCTTAGGAGGGCTGCCGTGAAAATTGATCGGAGATTTACCCGTCGCGGAGTGAGCCCGTACGAGGGGCTGGCGTTCGTCAAACGGTCATCCGAGATTCGTAACCCCGACGGGTCCACCGTATTCAAGCTCGAGAACATAGATATTCCAGAGACATGGACTCAGTTGGCCGTCGATATCTTGGCGCAAAAATACTTCAGGAAGGCGGGAATTCCGCAGCACGATCAGAACGGTCAGCCGCTTGTAGGCTCGGACGGCAAGCCGGTGCTCGGTGGTGAACGAGATGCTCGTCAAGTCTTTGAGCGCATGGCCGGATGCTGGACCCATTGGGGCAAGTCCCATGCATATTTTAAGACAGCGGAAGATGCCGAGTCCTTTCACGATGAGATGTGCTACATGCTGGCGCACCAAATGGCTGCGCCAAACTCTCCCCAATGGTTCAACACCGGCCTGCACTATGCCTATGGACTGTCGGGGCCGGCACAGGGGCACTATTACGTCGATCCCCAAACGCGTGAGGTGGTGAAAGCCACTAATGCGTTCGAACATCCTCAGCCGCATGCCTGTTTCATTCAATCGATCGAGGATGATCTCGTGAACGAGAACGGAATTATGGATCTCTGGGTGCGGGAGGCTCGGCTGTTCAAGTATGGTTCAGGAACCGGGACGAACTTTTCGAAATTGCGAGGCGATGGCGAAGGACTTTCCGGTGGCGGCAGATCTTCAGGCCTTATGTCCTTTCTCAAGATCGGGGATCGAGCGGCAGGCGCGATCAAGTCAGGGGGGACCACGCGTCGTGCCGCCAAGATGGTCTGTTTAGACCTCGATCATCCGGATATCGAGGAATTCATCGATTGGAAGGTCGTCGAGGAACAAAAAGTCGCGGCCATGGTGACAGGCTCGAAGATTTGCGCTCAGCGCCTCAACGCCGTATTGAAGGCCTGTCATACGGTCGACGGTGCAGGGGCTCTCGGGCTGGATCTCGATCACAAGACGAATCCGGTCCTGCGCGAAGCGCTGACGTCGGCCCGTCGCGATATGGTGCCTGAGGCCTATATCCAGCGGATGTTCTCCTATGCGCAGCAGGGATTCACGCATTTCGTGTTTCATGAGTACGACACCAATTGGGACGGCAAAGCCTATCAGACGGTCTCCGGTCAAAATTCGAACAACAGCGTCAGAATTCCCAATGAGTTTTTGCCGCACTCGAAACCGACGGCGATTGGCACCTCAAACGCCGAACGAACGGCAAGGTATGCAAGACCGTCAAGGCCCGAGATCTGTGGGACCGGATTGCGTGGGCTGCATGGATTTGTGCCGATCCCGGGACGCAGTACGATACCACCATCAACGAATGGCATACCTGTCCAGAGGACGGTCGTATCAATGCGTCGAACCCATGCTCCGAATACATGTTTTTGGACGATACTGCCTGTAATCTGGCCTCACTCAATCTCACCAAGTTCTATAGTGCGGATGGGCAGTTCGAATTGGAGCATTTTCGCCATGCCGTTCGGTTGTGGACGATCGCGTTGGAAATCAGTGTATTAATGGCGTCCTTTCCGAGCCGCTCGATTGCCGAAAAGAGCTATCAATTCCGGACGCTTGGGTTGGGGTATGCGAATCTCGGCACCGTCCTCATGCGTTTGGGGATTCCCTATGATTCGCCCAAAGCCCTGGCGATTTGTGGAGCCATCACGTCCATCATGACTGGTGAGGCATACCGCGCATCGGCTGAAATGGCTGCCGAGCTGTCACCCTTCCCGGGTTACGCAAACAATCGAGCGTCCATGCTACGAGTGATCCGCAACCACCGACGGGCTGCCTATCAGGTGCCTCATACAGAATATGAAGGACTGACCATTGCTCCGGTGGGAATCCTCCCTGAGCATTGTCCTCCGGACATGCTCCTTGCCGCTCGAAGGGCCTGGGACCATGCGCTTGAGCTCGGGGCAGCCTATGGGTACCGCAATGCACAGGTGACGGTGATCGCCCCGACCGGTACGATTGGGTTGGTCATGGATTGCGATACCACAGGAATTGAGCCGGATTTTGCGCTGGTGAAATTCAAGAAGCTGGCGGGTGGAGGCTACTTCAAGATCATCAATCAAAGCTTACCGCCCGCGTTGGCCAACCTGGGATATACGGACCAACAGGTGCAGGATATCGTCCGCTACTGTGTCGGTGCTCAGACGCTCAAAGGCGCGCCCTTTATCAATCACGACACGTTGCGTCAGAAGGGATTCGACGATGCGGCCTTAGAGCGACTGGAGCATGGTTTGGGGCAAGCGTTCGAAATTCAGTTCGCCTTCAATAAGTTTATTCTGGGGGAAGCCTTTTGTGTGGAACAGCTCAGCCTCACCGAGGGGCAACTCACTGAGGCGAATTTCAACATGCTGAAGGTGCTCGGCTTTACGCAAGAAGAGATCGCCACCGCGAACGATTTTTGCTGTGGAACGATGACCGTGGAAGGAGCGCCGCATTTGAGGGCCGAACACCTTCCGGTATTCGATTGCGCCAATCGATGTGGGCGGATCGGACAACGTTCCATTGCCGTCGACGCCCATATCCGCATGATGGCTGCGGCGCAGCCATTCATCAGTGGCGCGATCAGCAAGACCATCAATATGTCGGCCGAGGCTACCGTGGATGACGTCAAGGCGGCGTATCTCCTTGCCTGGAAAAGCATGGTCAAAGCGGTCGCGTTGTATCGTGACGGGTCCAAGCTCAGTCAACCATTGAGTGCGTCAACCGACAGCGGAAAGGCCATCGAAACCACTGCAAGCATCATGGAAATCGCTGAAAAAGTGACCGAGCGCGTGCTCGTTCGGTATCTTGCAAAACGGCGTCCGTTACCGAGTCGACGCAATGGCTACACGCAAAAAGCTATTGTCGGAGGACACAAGCTCTACCTGCGCACCGGTGAATATGAAGATGGGACCGTCGGGGAAATCTTTTTGGACATGCACAAGGAAGGCGCGGCGTTCAGAAGCCTCATGAACTGCTTTGCCATTGCCATCTCTCTTGGGCTTCAGCACGGGGTCCCTCTGGAAGAATTCGTTGAAGCCTTCGTCTTTACCAGGTTTGAGCCGAACGGTCCCGTCAAGTTGAATGATCGGATCAAAATGTCGACGTCGATCATTGATTATATCTTCCGTGAACTTGCCGTTACCTATCTCGATCGGTATGATCTTGCGCAAGTCAAAGAAGAAGACTTGCGCATGGATTCAGTGAAAAAAGACGACATGGATCCTGAATGCTTCGAAGAAGAAGCCGACCTTGATGCGCTGGCCAAATCTTCCGTCGTGACAGAGCACTTACCGATCCGTCGGAACGGAGGAAAGGGAAATGGTCATGGAAATGGGCATGGTGTTGCCCGACAAGTGGAACTCATGCGTGAGACTCTGACTCTGACAGAGATACAAAGCGCCAAAGATGCCAGGGTGAAGGGCTACGAAGGCGATCCCTGCCCTGAGTGCAAACAGTTCACCATGGTACGGAACGGCACTTGTCTCAAATGTGTTAGTTGTGGTGCAACGAGTGGATGCTCATAAGGGAGTGTAAAGATGCAGAGCAAGTCTCCATCATGGTGTGTCTGCTGTAAAAAGCGACGCCTCCAGCGCAGGCGGTCCGGCATCTCAATCCTATTCTGGTTACGAGTAAAGGCTCGAAAATCTTCCTTAAGTTCGATAGGATCTTTATTGAAGTGTGAGCATCGAGGGGCGTGGTCTCCGTTGCGAATGACTCGTCTGGCGAGGCGGAGACGGTTCTAACGGCGAAGAGTTCAAAGGAGTTCGGATATGCCGACAACGACCCAGCTGGTCATCAGCAGTCAGAGTAAACCAGGCGCCCTTGCAAAAGTAACGGCTGTTCTCGGCGAAGCTGGAGTTAATATCAAGGCATTTTCCGCCCCAGAAGTAATGGGTCCAGGGAAGTTGCGCCTGCTTGTGGCTGATCTGGATGGCGCTCGCGCGGCTCTTCGGTCGGCGAAAATCAAGTTTACTGAAGAAACGGCACTTCTCTTAAGCCTTGAGAATAAGCCTGGCGCACTGAGAAAAGTAGCCGACCTTTTGGTGAAGAGCCGGATCAATATCAAGTGCGGGTACTGTACGCCTTCACGGGAAGGGAAACGGGCGATTGTTGTCCTAACCGTTTCTAACACCGACAAAGCCTTGACCATCCTACGCAATCAATCCCTCGACGAGTTTTGATCTATGCGGCTAGGGCCGCTCACGAAAATCGTATCTACGCGTATCATTATCATCGGCCTGTTGGTCGGGCTTCTCGCACAAGGCTGCACGGCACCTTCCCGTCATATCAGCCGATTTCCTGGATATCCGGTGGGATTCGTGGAGCGGGGAGAAGCTTCGTGGTACGGCCCCGGTTTTCATGGAAACAAGACAGCCAATGGGGAACAGTA
>JAAUPT010000102.1 GCA_012032965.1 Nitrospira sp. | reverse complement strand
TCTTGGCATCTCAACGGCCGCAAGCAACGCCGATAGTGGCATGGCAGTCGCAGGCCCATCCAAGTGGATCACAGATTCAGATCACTGGACGTCTACAGGTCAACGTACAGGAACTCGCTCCATTTATCGCACTGTTAGTCCCTATCGGTCCAGAACTTGAAAAAGTGACAGGTCACGTAGCGATTGATTGGGCTGGACAGGCCGACACAGATACCACCCTCCATGCTCTCAAGCAAGATGCACAGACACATGTGGAAGGCAATATTCAAGTCAATGCCACACTGCCGGGGCTAAAAGGGTTGCGAAGGATATCGCAATTGCGTATGAGGGAACGTTTGGAGGAAATGCCTCGCAGCTCGAATGGTCTATGAGTCCTGGTGTCCTGCTGACAGCGACTGTCAATACCCAACCACACTTCATCCCTGAAATGATTCGATTGATTCTTCCTCTCGGTGATCAACCCGTACGGATGGAAAATACGAAACCCGTGCATGGTACCGTATACTGGAGGGAAACCCCCATTCGAATGATTCTTCAAGGCCCGCTGCTTGTAACCTATGGTCAGAGCTTGGGCTCGTTGGTCGCACAATTCCAATCCACCCGTGCTGAAGGGGTGGGCGATGAGTTGGTTCTAGCCGAAGGAACCTATGATCTGGAGGGAGTCCTTCCAAAAGCCATCACTGAAGTCTTCTCGGCCAAAGAAGCGATGGGAGGTGTTCGCGGCACAGTGAAAATGACCAGAACCCAGATAGGGGGAGTACTGTTGCCTCGATCTTCCGTGACAATGAAGCAGATTGGAAGAGGGACGACAAACATTCCCGGTCTCACACTGCAACTTTCGGAGCCAATGCCCGTTGAGTGCAATCTGACGGCGCTGCACTGCGACGGAGGACCAATGATCGCGACCGTGCATGCCCCCACGTTTAAGATAAGCGGTCGGGATGTTCACACCAGTCACGGCCTCCTGCGTTTCGAGCACCTGAAAACCAGAGGGTCTGAATGGCAGGCAGAAGGGACCGTATCAGTCGATGGAGTACGTCTGGATTCAAGCCCTTGGGCCCTGTCGCCAAGCACGTGGGCCGTTACGTTTGCTGCGGATCAGGCAGCGATCAAGGCCAACCTCCGTATTGATCTGCCGAAACACGCCGAAATTATGACAGGAAGAATCGAACAGCCACTGCAAGGGAAATCGGGAATGTTCCACGGGACTATCGGTCCGCTCACGTTTAACGGTGCCGAAGGTCGGCTGAGCAAAATCATCAGGGGACTCCCTTCATCGACAGATATCGTTGAAGGCAGATTCAGCGTGACGGTTGATGCATCCTGGTCCGGGGGCCTCAGCAACTCAATGAGCGGAATGAGAATCATATCAACCGATGCCAAGGTCGTAGGGGAAAAGCTATCGGGATACTACTCAGACTATGTTGTGAAGGGTCTCAGTACCACGATGGCTCTGCACATAGACAAAGCCGATGCAGTATCCATGATTCAGCCGGCCTCCATCCTCGTGACATCGATGCGCAGCGGCCTTGAAATATCCAATCTAGCAGCGCTCTACCAAATCCGATGGCCATTCGCACATACGCTGCCGGTCATCGACGTAAAAGATTTTCAGTGCGACGTGCTTGGAGGACGGGTCACAAACCCTGGTCTTGTGGTAGACTTAAACGAGCCGCCCTTTTCAACCACTTTCTTCTTACATAAGCTGGATCTTGCAAAAGTTCTGAGTATGGAACAGCAACGAGGGCTTCATGGGACTGGAACACTCAATGGGACGGTCCCTGTGACCTTCACGTCCAGCGGGGCCATTGTGAAAGATGGTCGCATCGAGGCCCAACCTCCGGGAGGCGTGTTGCGTTATATCTCGGCGGCAGAACCATCAGGAGATGTCTCAGAATCAGGCGATCAACTTCGGTTTGTAGAGCAGGCGCTGAACAACTTTCACTATACACTCTTACGAGTCGGCCTGAAATACGAAGAAACGGGGATGCTGGATCTGAGCGCTCGGCTTGAAGGGAAGAATCCAGATTTGAAGAACACTCCGCCGATTCATTTCAATCTAACTGTGCAGGAACACATTCCCACACTCCTGAAGAGTCTGCGTCTGGTTGATGAGATTCGTGGCTCTATTGAGAGAAAGTATGGACGACGATTATGACCATCATAAGGCGCACTATGCGGAGTCGAACTAGGCGCATAAGTACCGGAATGTTGCTGTGGGGAGCTTTACTCACCACCCTGAGCGCATGTACTCCGCGTGTCGAAATGGCCCCATCGGACAAGCCGATTACAATCAATCTCAACGTGAAGATTGATCATGAAATTCGACTGAAGGTAGAAAAAGACCTTGATGAAGTCATCTCGAATGATAGCGGATTGTTTTAGCTGCGGGAGGGAACGATGTTGATTGTACGGTTGGCCATGGCAACATGTATTGCGATCCTATGGGCAACGATGGCCTCGCCGGTTTCCGCGCTGTCACTGGACGAAGCCAAAGCAATGGGTTTGGTCGGGGAACGAACCAACGGCTACCTTGGGGCCATCAACACATCTAATGCCGAAGCCCAAGCATTAATCTCGGATATCAATCAAAAACGTCGGCAGGCGTACGAGGATATTGCCAAGAGAAACCGAACGCCACAGACTGCGGTAGAGACACTGGCAGGCGAAAAAGCCATTCAGAATACTAAACCGGGAAACTTCGTCGAAGGTCCGGGCGGCTGGATGAAAAAGTAACGGCTAGCCATAACGATCGTTCTTCCAGGGAAAAGCTGTGTTGGAGTAGCCACGAATCTCCCAGAACCCCTTTTCATCACGATCTGAAAAGGTAATCTCCTTCACCCACTTCGCTCCCTTCCATGCATATCGTTTGGGAACGATCACACGGACCGGCCCGCCATGTTCTCGGGAAAGCGGTTTGCCGTTCCAGCTGTGGGCGAGCAACACATCGGCATCGTCACAAGCATCAAGCGGTAGATTCGTGGTGTAGTCGTCGTAGGACTTGAACAAGATAAATCGCGCAAGTGAGAGCGGTTTCACGGTTGCGATGAGGTGCTTGAAGCTGACACCTTCCCAGTCGTTGTCGTAACGGCTCCATGACGTGACACAATGGAAATCGGACCGATCTTTGAATTGGGGCTGTGCCAGAAATTGCTCCCAGGTCCATGTTATGGGTTCAGCAACACACCCACCGATACTGAGTTTCCATTCACCTAGTGCAAGCTCCGGCTTGAAGCCTAGGTCCAGCACAGGAAAGTTGTCGACGAGATGTTGGCCTGGAGGCAATCGATCATCGCCTTCATAAAAGACTTCTCGTTCTTCTCCTCCTCGCCGAGCCTTTGCCCACTGTTCTTTGGTTCTGGTCAGTCTGCTCGATTCATCCATTGTGATCTCCTTCTGACAGACTACGAGAATTCCAGCCGATCTGACAACTCCTTTCTGGGCAGTGGTCGTTACGGCGGAATCCCGACGGGCTGAAGTTCTCTCACGGCAGAGTCTCAATGACAGCGTCGGGTGTCAGTTTTCACACAGCACGTAAGATTTGGCAATCTCGCCCGACAACACACCGAACAGTCTAGCGCATTGACAGAACGAAGAGGAGCCCCCATGATACCGCGGGATATCACAATGACGCAGCTCTCGAATCATCCTGACTCAAACAGTTCGAATGTGGGTAGAATTGTTATCGTCCTTGTTATTACCGTGGCTGTTGGAGCCTTTTTCTATTTCGATCTTGGACGGTTCTTATCACTGACCGCGCTACAAGAAAATAGGGATAGCTTATTGGCGTTCACCGATGCGAACTTTGTAGCGGCGGTGGCTATTTTTATCGGGATCTACGCAATGGTGGCAGGGTTGTCGCTGCCAGGGGCGGTCATCCTCACGTTGGCGGGGGGCTTCTTGTTTGGCGCCGGCTGGGCGACTGTGTTTGTGAATGTCGGAGCGACAACCGGAGCAACCGTGGCGTTTCTAACCGCACGGTACTTGCTACGGGACACCGTGGAACAGAAATTCGGGAAATGGCTGGGGCCGTTCCAAGAAGGATTTGGCAAGAACGCCTTCAGCTACCTGTTGACCCTGCGACTGATTCCCTTGTTCCCATTTTTCGTCGTGAACCTTGTGTCGGGGGTCACACGCGTGAGCATCCGAACGTATGTCGCAGCCACGTCACTCGGAATCATTCCCGGATCGTTCGTGTATGCCTATGCGGGGCGACAACTGGGTACAATCAATTCCTTGAAAGAAATCGCATCGCCCAATGTGATCGCAGCCTTTGTGCTGCTGGGACTCCTTGCGTTGGTGCCGGTGATCTACAAGAAATACACGGCTAAATCTTCCTGATGACACCGATTGACGGTACACAAAGAATGGTGACACCCTATGATCATCCAGCCTATCTCAAGGATCGCCGGAATGACTGAGCCTGATCACCATCTGGTCTTTCCTGACGATGAATACAACCGACAGCTTGTCGCCAATGTGCATCCCTCCGACTGGGTCAACCCAGAACCAACCGGTCGTTACAACATCGTCGTGATCGGTGCTGGAACGGCGGGCTTAATCACGGCAGTCGTGGCTGCAAGTCTCGGAGCGAAAGTCGCCTTGATCGAAAAACACCTGATGGGCGGCGACTGTTTGAATGTCGGGTGTGTGCCATCCAAAGGTGTGATCCGAGCCGCGAGAGCGTGGGCTGATTTGCGGAATGCCACAGAGTACGGCCTGCACATCCCGCCTGGTGTGAAATACGATTTCGGCGCTGTGATGGCGAGGATGCGACGACTGCGAGCACGTATCAGCCAGAACGATTCTGTCCAGCGCTATGAGAAACTTGGAGTCGATGTCTATGTCGGCAGTGGACGGTTTCTGGGTGCCGATACGATCCAAGTCGTTGGTCCTGCCGGCGATCGGATCCTGACATTTGCGAAAGCCGCCGTCTGCACTGGGGCACGAGCCTCCGTCCCGAACACGCCTGGCCTCGAGGAGGCCGGCTATCTGACGAATGAAACCGTCTTTTCACTAACCGAGCTGCCGCAACGCATCGGCGTGATCGGAGCCGGCCCTATTGGCTGTGAACTGGCGCAGTCCTTCGCTCGGTTTGGGAGCCACGTCGATCTCATCGAGGCCACACACGGCATCATGCCGAATGAAGATCGAGATGCCGCAAACATCGTGGAGCACGCGATGGTACGTGATGGGGTGACGCTGCTCTGTTGCGGGAAGGACTTGCATGTGGAGAAGACCGATGCTGGCAAGCGCCTCACAGTCGATTCACATGGTCAACAGTACGATGTCACCGTTGATGAAATTCTTGTTGGAGTGGGCCGCACGCCAAATGTAGAGGGAATTGGGTTGGAGGCAGTGGGGGTGGACTACGATAGGAACGGGATCAAGGTCAATGCGAAGCTGCAAACGACGAATCCAATGATCTTCGCGGCAGGTGATATCTGCTCGCGATACAAGTTTACGCATGCTGCTGATGCGATGGCGCAAATCGTTATCCAAAATGCGCTGTTTCCTCATCCCCTCGGCTTGGGGTACGCCAGTGTCGAGTCCTTGAATATGCCCTGGTGCACCTTCACCGATCCGGAAATTGCTCATGTCGGCATGTACGAGAAGGATGCCAAAGAAAAGGGTCTCGAAGTGGAAACCTATACCTACAAACTCGACGAGGTCGATCGGGCCATTCTGGATGGAGACGATGAAGGGTTTGCACGTGTTCACATCCAAAAGAGGACGGACAAGATCCTGGGGGCGACGATCGTCGCACGCCATGCCGGCGACATGATCAGCGAATTTTCCGTCGCGATGAAGACAGGAGGTAGCGCTAAACTCATCGCTGGAACGATCCATCCCTATCCGACGCAAGGCGAAGTGAATAAGAAGGTGATTACTCTTTGGAGAAAAGCGCACTTTACACAGAGGACCAAAAATATTTTAATAAAGCTCTTTGCCTGGATGAGACGCTAAACATTGAGGCCGTTGAAGGAACACGTATGGTCCGTATAGTGATGATGTTGGGAATAATGGTGTGGGCTACGGCGGTATGGGCCCAAGACGAACCTGCATTAGAGGTGGGGAGATTCTCCGCCAACGAACCGGGACCTGGCTTGCCTGAAGGTTGGAAGCCGTTGACCTTTAAGAAGATCCCTAAGCGCACCACGTATGAATTGATCAGGGATGGTGAACAGGTCGTTGTCAAAGCGACAAGTGAGGCATCCGCATCGGGGCTGACCAAGGAAGTCAAGATCGATCCTAAAGAATTTCCGGTCGTGCAGTGGCGATGGAAGATTGAGAACCTGCTCCAGAACAGCGATGCAACACGCAAAGACGGCGACGACTATCCAGCCCGCCTCTACATCACGTTTGAATACGACCCCGAGAAGGTGAGTTTTGGAAAGAAGCTCAAGTATAAGGCGGGCCAAGTATTGTTTGGAGACATTCCGATCGCGGCAATCAACTATGTCTGGGAACGGAAGGCGCCGGTTGGCGAGATTATCGATAACGCCTATACAGATTTTGTAAAAATGGTGGTCGTGGAAAGTGGCCCTCAAAATCTCGGTATATGGATCAAAGAATCGCGCAATATTTACGAAGATTATAAAAACGCATTCGGGGAAGAACCGCCGCT
>JAAUPT010000101.1 GCA_012032965.1 Nitrospira sp. | reverse complement strand
GCACAGCATCTTCCTGACTCGCCTGGTAAGACATAAACGGCATGTCAGCGATCACCAGCGATCGCTGCACGGCACCAGCGACCAGTTTGGTGTGGTACAGCATATCCTCCATTGTCACAGAGAGCGTATTGGGCTTACCCTGCACAACGACTCCCAGCGAATCACCCACTAAGATCACCCGAATCCCCGCTTGCTCGACGATGCGAGCAAACAGCGCATCGTAGGCCGTCACCATGACGAGCTTCTTCCGGTCCTGTTTGTACTGTTGGAATTCGAGGATCGTCATCAGCCCAGTTCAGCTTTTGTGATGATCTCCGCTAATCGATGGGTCGCTTTGATCGCCATGATATGAACGCCATCGCAATGTGGCCGCACAGCCTTGATCGTTCGAACGGCGATATCGACCCCGACATCCTCGGCTCTATCTCCAGCAGCCTTGAGTTCATCGATCATCTCGCTGGGCACCGAGATACCCGGAATATTCGCGTTCATGAACTCGGCCATCTTGTGATTACGCATCACCAGGATGCCAGCCAAAACCTTGACCTTGAACGGCCGAACCGCTTTCATAAAGCTCGCAAACTGTTCAGGGTGATAGATCGCTTGAGTCTGGAAGAATTGCGCCCCCGCCTTCACTTTTACTTCGAACTTGGCGAGCATGGGCCCGGGCGGGTCAGCTTCTGGCGTCACCGCCGCACCGATCGCAAATGCAGTCGATCCATCCATCTTGTGCCCGGCCATATCATGGCCCTTGTTCAACCCTTGCACAAGTTGCATCACTTGAACGGAATCAAGATCGTAGACCGGCTTAGCCTCTTTATGATCACCGACTGTCGGATAATCGCCGGTGAGGCACAGGATATTTCTGATCCCAAGCATGTGCGCACCCATCAGATCCGACTGCATCGCAATCCGATTACGGTCGCGGCAGGTCAACTGCATCACGGGATCATGCCCTAATTCGTACAGCAGGCGACAGACGGGAAGTGAACCGGCACGAACCACCGCCGCAGTATTGTCGGTGACATTCACTCCGTGGACTTTACCGACTAGTTGCTCCGCACTTTCCAATACAGACGCGATGTTGGTTCCCTTGGGCGGATTGTACTCGATGGTAACCGCAAACGTCCCTTGATTGAGGACGTCTATCAGGCGCTGAGGATCTCGACTCATCAATGACTCCTTATCACAGTCCGACTGACCTCTTAGCAGACTCCACGGTATTTTCGAGCAGCATCGCGATTGTCATCGGACCCACTCCACCGGGCACAGGGCTGATCCAACCGGCTTTTTGACTGACGGCATCGAAATCCACGTCGCCGCATAACTTACCCTCAGGTGTTTTATTCATTCCCACGTCGATGACGACCGCGCCTTCACGCACCATGTCAGCGGTGACAAACTTTGCCTTTCCAATCGCCACCAGAAGCAAGTCCGCCTCTCGGCAAACCGCAGGGAGATCTTTCGTTTTCGAATGACAAATCGTGACCGTGGCATTTTTTTTGGAGAAGCATGAGGGCCAACGGTTTCCCGACAATATTACTCCGACCCAGCACAACCGCCCGCTTCCCTTCAATCGTAATACCAGTTGATTCAATCATCTTAATCACGCCTTTAGGAGTACAGGCTTCGAATACGGGATGCCCCTCAACGAGACGACCGAAGTTGTAGGGATGAAATCCGTCCGCATCTTTGAGTGGCGAGACAGCCTCCAGAATGACCTTGCTGTCGATGTGCTTCGGCAGCGGGAGTTGAACCAAAATTCCATGTATTTTTGGATCTGCGTTCTTCTTTTCAATGAGCGTTAACAGCTCGACCTGTGTCGTACTGGCGGAAAGTTTGTGATCATCAACATAGATTCCTGCCAACTCACACGCCTTTTGCTTGTTTCGAACATAGACGTGCGAGGCAGGATCGTCACCAACTAAAATGGTCGCCAAACCAGGCTTAATCGATTTTTGAGCAAAGAGTTCAGCCGACTCCCGCGCCAGTCGATCACGAACCTGTTGTGCAAGCGCTTTCCCGTCGATAAGCTTTGCGGCCACAATTTCCTCCCCATAGCAATAGCAATTTAGCCAGTAAAAATGCTGCAACTTATCAGGGGAATTTTAGGTAAGTCAACGTTCCTCACCCTCTCACAGGCTATACGCCATCCATCGGTAATCAGGAATCTCTACTTCGCCCGCGCCCCTACGCCCTTCCCCATCCTTCCTTGACAGGCTCTTCACCCCTTGGATACGATGATCTCTAGTTCAATTGGGGACCTCCCTCCTTTGCCTGTTCATTTCCACGGCCAACTTTTCCTCTCTTTGGCTCTCACATTGAGCCTTACCTCGCCCAGCGAGGCGGTACAAATCACTGGCTTGGCATCTCCCAACAGTTTTGTCGGCGACCCAACTGGCAGCGAATATTTCATCTCCAACATTAATGGTGAACCAGATGATCGAGATAACAATGGCTTCATCACGAAGTTGAATGCAGAAGGCAAGATCATCCACCTTAAGTTCATACAAGGAGGTGTCGCCGATGTTTTTCTGCATGCGCCCAAAGGAATGGCGCTTGTTGGGTCGGTACTCTACGTCGCGGATCTCGATCAACTGAAAGGTTTCGACAAGACAACAGGAAAACTGGTGGCCACAGTATCATTTTCGTCACGCTCTCAGGGTCAGGTGTCGCTAACCGATGTGGCAGCTTCACCGACCGGTCTCCTCTACGTCTCGGACCAGATGGCTAATTCGATCTATCGCATCAACCCGACAGACAATCATCACGTTGACCTACTGATTCGCGACACCAGGCTCGCAGGCCCTACAGGGATCGCCATCCACCCCACGACGAATCATCTTATTACCGTGAGTTGGGAGAAAGGCAAAATCCTTGAAATCACTCCCGACGGACAGCTGAGCGAAGTGGAAGCGAATGGGTTTTTTACGAGTCGCTTCCAAAATCTGAGCGGAGTAGATTTCGATCAATGGGGCAACATGTACGTGTCAGACTTCACAAAGGGTAAGGTTTGGCGCATGACCAGAGACCATCGATTTCAGGTTATTGCGGAGCATCTCCCCGCCCCGGCTGATATCGGCATTGACCGTACGAACAATTTGATATTGGTTCCTTACCATTATATGCAGGCGGCCGAGATGAATGGACTGGAATCCCCGCCATCAGCAAAGCCTAAGAGTGAAAAACGCACGCTCGCCGACTACGGGTTTATTCCTCCGCCTCCCAAGCCCGGTACGGAAGGGGCCACCAAATGAGTGCGTGCATGTATTGTCACAGCCGAAAGGGCAAACGCGCATGTCCGGCTCTTCAAGGGTTGATCTGTAGCGCCTGCTGTGGCGAGCACCGTATGACACGGATCTCATGCCCTGATTATTGCACCTACCTTGATAGCGGCAGCGATTACCAGCAAAAACGACTCAGCACACAATTCATGCCTCTTCGCCGAAGCTTCTATCAGGAGCTGGACCAATTGGGAGGCCATAAAGCTGTCGCACTATTCAACTTAATCGAAGTCATCACCTTCGGCTATTTTGAATCGCGCAGGGATGGGCAGGACGCTGAAATCGTCGCAGCACTGCAAGCGCTCCGTCGCACACTGAGCCCACTTCATGTTTCCACCATACCGATGCCTGTGTTTGCTGAACACCTCAAGAAGGAGTACGAGGTGTTTCGCAAGCAGAACCCCGACCAAATTGCTGAATCATCCGAGGCACTGGAAGTCCTGGATCGCGCTGCTCGGTTTGTCTCCGAATGTTCCGAGAATGATTTTCAATCAAGCCGGTTTCTGGGAGGACTTATCGGGTATGTCAAGATGATGCATCCAGAGATCGCGGCGCATCTGAAGAAGACGCATGAACCGGGACACATCCTTCTGCCTGGGCAATCGTTCCTACCGCCACCCGACGCCAACGTTCACACCCACGGTCCTGACTGCAAGCACAACCATTAGACGATGCTTCTACGTCAACTAGGCTGCGGCAATCACGGATTGCTGTTGTAAAACCCGTTCGATATGAACAGCCAGGCGAAAATCTGCCTCGTTTGAAAGCGACACAAATTGGACACCGAATTCCTGTCCTCGCACCCACCGCACGATCGCTTGATCAATATCCAGGCTGTCTTGTTGATCGGGCAACCAGAGCCGTATCATCACTAGTGGGTTGTGCGGAAAATCCAAAAAGCCCTGGATTCGAACTCCATTTAAAGAGATATCCCGTATAACCGATCGTTTCAGCACCTGGCCCATGAGATAACAGCTTGGATACTCAGCCGAGACTCGACGATACATGCGACGCGTCACAACGGGTTTCATGAGCCCTCCTTGTGCGGAGACGAAGAACGTGACGCTAAGAATAGCCGTCAAACAGGTTGGGGGAAACCCCACGAAAGCCACCCCTCAAAAGTAAGGCGTTTTTGACAATACGGGAGGAACTACGTGAGGAGACCAGAAAGGCGTACGAGACACCACGGAGCAATATCTAGCCGGTTAAGCGCCTAACTACGCAGATACGCACGTCACTACTACTCCACAATCGTGACTGTCATCTCCGCACGCTCTTTTGGATTATCCCGCTCGTCGCGTGGCAGATTGACGATCTTGTCGGCCACACCAATTCCTTTTTTCACTTGGCCAAATACAGTATATTTACGATCCAGAAATCGTGAGTCCTCTACGACGATAAAGAACTGAGAGCCCGCTGAATCCGGATCGGCCGCCCTGGCCATAGAAACAATGCCACGCTTGTGCGGAATATCGTTGAATTCAGCCTTAACGTTGTGGCCTGGTCCTCCCTGGCCATAGGTTTCTTTTTTGAGAGTATCCTTGGTATTAGGGTCTCCGCCTTGAATCATAAAACCAGGAATGACACGGTGGAAAATTGTCCCGTTGTAAAACCCGTCCTTTGCGAGCTTAATAAAATTCTCCACATGTCTTGGCGCAACATCTGGATAGAACTCAATCTCAATATCGCCGAATTTTGTTTTGATGATTGCCCTTGGCGCTTTCGGTGCCGTATCCGTGGCCATGACCGACTCGATACTTGTGACTGAGAACGCAACACATGCCATCAATCCAATAACCATTCGTAATCTTGCTCGCTCCAGCATTTCTGCCCTCCCCGATTTTACATATGACAGAGATCTGTTATCTTAATGGAAAATCATCTCCTCGCTCAACCCGCTCCAATGCTCGTTGCGCTGCCTGCTGCTCCGCCTCTTTCTTGCTATACCCTCGACCAATACCACACACCTCATCATTCAGGTACGCTTCCACGTCAAACAACTTTTGATGATCGGGCCCGGTTTCCCGCGTAATCACGTACCGTGGCAACACGTCATGGTGCTTCTGACACCACTCCTGAAAGCGGGTCTTGTAGTCACCTCCACCAGGCCCCCTTTGTAGCTCGTCAATGTAACGCAGCTCTTCATCTAAGACATCGATCGTAAAGTTGCGACTGGCGTCAAGGCCGCCATCGAGATAGACCGCCGCAATGACCGCCTCCAAGGCATCGGCAAGTAGCGAGGCTTTCTCGCGTCCTTTCGAAAGCTCCTCGCCACGCCCAAGCCTCAGTCTAGCCCCAAGATCCAAGCGCCTGGCGGCATTGGCTAATGGAGCTTCACTCACCAACTTAGCCTTGAGCTGCGAGAGGGCCCCCTCGCTTAACTCCGGGTATCGACTCGCGAGATAATCGCTGACAATGAGGGACAAGACGGCATCGCCCAGAAATTCGAGCCGTTCATTATGGTTTTGGCCTGATGCGCGTCGTTCATTCACATATGACTTGTGTGTCAGAGCTTCTTGCAAGAAGCTTGAGTTCGTAAAACGATAACTTGATATAGCAGAAAGAGAATCGGCTGAGGAAGCCGGCTTCATTGTGGCGCGCGCACTAAGTGTCCAGCCTCTTGAAGATCAAACAGGCGTTGACCCCACCGAATCCAAAGGAGTTCGACAGCGCTATCTGGATTGCAGCAGGCCGAGCCTTATTGGGAACATAATCGAGATCACAGGCTGGATCAGGATTGTCGAGATTGATCGTAGGGGGAAGAATCCCGTGATATAACGCCAAGACGCTGAAGACGGCTTCAATCCCACCTGCTGCTCCGAGCAAATGCCCGGTCATAGATTTGGTTGAGCTGACAGGAATGCGAGAGGCTTGTTCACCGAACACCCGTTTGATCGCTCGCGTCTCAATTGCGTCTGCCATCGTCGAAGTACCATGCGCATTGATGTAGCCGATCTGATCGCGTTGAATACCGGCATCTTTGAGCGCCAATTCCATGCAACGAACAGCTCCCTCACCTTCTTCCGGTGGGGCCGTAATATGATAGGCATCGCTGTTCATCCCGTACCCGATGATCTCGCCATAGATTTTGACCCCACGCTGAAGGGCGTGAGTGAGCTCCTCGATCACCACCACACCGGCCCCTTCGCCTAATACAAATCCATCCCGATCCTTGTCGAACGGGCGGCTCGCCTTAGTCGGTGCATCGTTCCGAAACGACAACGCCTTGGCCGATGCGAATCCTGCCACACCGAGCGGAGTCACCGCCGCTTCAGCGCCTCCTGCAACCATGACGTCGGCATCACCTCGCTGAATCAGGCGGTAGGCATCTCCGATACAATGGTTACCCCGTG
>JAAUPT010000100.1 GCA_012032965.1 Nitrospira sp. | reverse complement strand
CGGCAACGTGAGACCGTATTCTTGTTCGACCCATGGCTGCTGCCCTGGTTTGCCGAATCGCCATTGCCATCGCTCTGGGGTGGGCTTTTACCCAAGCCTGCTGCGGTGTTCCTCACTCACGATCACGACGATCACGTCGATCCCCGCACCTTGCTGCACCTGCCCAAAGAGATACCGATCATCGTCCCCAGCCGCCAAAACCGAAAACAGCTGTTTTTTGACTATCGCGCGCTGCTCACAGAACTGGGATTTGATCACGTCATTGAGCTAGCCCATGGCGAAAGTTGGGCATTCGAAGGTGGGGCAGTCATCTCTGCTCCCTTCTACGGTGAAGATCCTTGTGATTTAGACATGCCGAGAAATTGCTATCTGATCTCTGATCGTGGGCACAATGTATTGATTCATGCAGACAGCGGTCCGACTAACGACGGCCGATCGCCACTCAAGGACAATATCATTCAACAATTAGTGGGAAAGTACGGATCGATTCCCCTGGTGCTGGCCTCGCAACAGCAGCTGCTTGAAATCCGCAGCCATGCCACCCATGCCCCGCTGTCCCATCCAGGGAAATGGCTGGATATCGGGGAGAACGGCTACCTCACGAACGTGTATCTCGCCGACGTCTGCGCCGCCGCCCGTGCGGAGTTGTTTGTTTCCTATGCAACCGGGGGAGCTGACTGGTATCCGGATCACCTGTCCTTTATGTTTAGCCGTCGCAATCCGGCCAGAACGGCCCTCTTGACGGCTCACTGGGAATCTCCCGAGAAATTGAAAGCCCTTCTTATTTCACAGGAATGTCGCTATCATCGTGCCCATGCCCTCGATCTCTATCGAGTAGCAGACCGAGGCGAGATCCAAGCCATGTCGGCTGCAGATGCTCTCGCCCCGCTAAATTTATATCGCCTCGATCATGCGACCCGCCATTCATGAAGTCGGAAAAGCGACAATAGGAGTTCCCTTTCGTGGAAGAACCAGGCATGAGCAAGCAACCGTCAACCACTCTTGTCACAGGCGCCGCGGGGTTCATCGGATTCCACGTGGCCAATCGCCTGCTGGACCGAGGCGAACAAGTTGTCGGCCTCGATAACCTCAATGACTACTACGATGTCCGATTAAAAAGACGCTCGCCTCGCGCAACTGAAACCGCGTCAGGGATTCAGCTTCGTGAAGCTCGATCTCGCCAACCGACAAGGCATGCGTGACCTCTTCGCCGGCAAAACGATACGGCGCGTCGTCCATCTCGCAGCTCAAGCCGGTGTGCGCTATTCCCTCGTGAACCCTCACGCCTATACCGAGAGCAACATTGAAGGGTTCATGAATATTCTGGAAGGCTGCCGACACGGCGAGGTCGAACACCTCGTCTATGCGTCCTCCAGCTCCGTTTACGGCGGCAACACCCACATGCCGTTTTCCATTCATGACAATGTCGATCATCCGATCTCGCTCTATGCTGCCAGCAAGAAGGCCAACGAACTGATGGCGCACTGTTATGCGAATTTGTATCGGCTGCCCTGCACAGGCCTTCGGTTTTTACCGTCTATGGGCCTTGGGGCAGACCTGATATGGCCCTGTTCATCTTTACGAAGGCCATCCTGGAAGGCAAACCCATCGAAGTTTTCAACGAAGGAAAGATGAAACGAGATTTTACCTACGTGGACGACATCGTTGATGGTGTCATTCGGACACTCGATCATCCAGCGACAGCTAATCCCTCCTGGTCAGGGGAGAAACCAGATCCAGGAACCAGTTCGGCTCCGGCGAGAATCTATAATATCGGCAACCATCAGCCGGTTGAACTGCTGCACTTCATCGAAATCCTGGAGAACGCACTGGGGAAAAAAGCAGAGAAGAAACTCATGCCGATGCAACCAGGCGACGTTCCAGCCACCTACGCAGACATCGACGATCTCACCAATGACGTGGGGTTTAAGCCGACCACACCAATTGAGGTAGGCATTCCTCGCTTTGTAAAGTGGTATCGCGAGTTCTATAGAATATGAGGATTCTTGGCCGCGTCTCGTTAGAAGCACCCTACCGGCACAAATCCGGTACCAAAGAGCCTCGACAGGGCAACAAAGTGAGCATTATCGTAAAATGAGTAGCTTGGCCAGCGTTGGTTGCGCCCGGTAATGTCTCCCCCATAGGACGGATCAGAGCCGAAGTAAAAGCCTCCGCGGGTCTTCTGCACAAGATGCATCCATTCTGAGTAGAGTGAGCAAGCTTCCTGCTGAACGGAGCCGGATGGCGCAATACCGGCATACCAGTCACGCGCCCAATCCGGCACAGTATTCCCTCCCACCCCAGCGGTACGGTCCTGATAGGGGGATGCCTGATAGTGGGGTGTGCTGGCGGTGATGGAGCGAGGAGCCGTTGGCATATTCTCCAAATCAGGCACGACAGATATCGGCTTGAGTGCCAAGACAGAACAACCTTCTTTCTCTTTGTTTGTAAATAGGTGGGTGCCGTCTGCTTGGTGACATTCCCAGGTCGTCGCGCTTTCGGATGACGAGTCATCGAAGGCCGAGGCTGCGGAGGCAACCGCGAGGATCGCTGCGGAAAGATAAAAAGTTTGGATCAATCGCATGTGGCACCTCCAGATCACGGAGCAAAAAACCGTGATGGCCCAGCCCGTGGTGCTCACACCCTACGCAATACCCTCTTTTTTCGTCTATGCCCCTTTGGAGGGGGAAGTCTGAGCTGGAGCGGTTTCGAGCGAACCGCTCCCACAAAGATACGATCGGCGTCGTTTGTTGCGTTCTCGCGTCACAGGCCCTGTTTTCCTCGCCAAACAAACAGAGTTACGGCAGGAGGAGATCGCTTCCTTCACACACATTTCACCTCGATATATATAGCTTTGCCTTGTCCCGCATGGAGAGCTCAGGTATCCTGCGGATCACTATCCGCGGTAGCCGGTCGATCGTGAAAATACTGTGGATTGAGCAACAATTCCGCAGAGCAACCAATGGCAGGATTGTTCAGGCACAAGGGGTGGGATAGACAAACTATATGACCGACTATGGCGTCCTGGGAAATTTACTCTTTATTTACACGGTGTCTATCGCCGTCGTGTTTGTCTTTCACCAATTTCGGCTGCCTTCAATTGCTGGATTCCTTGTTGCCGGAGCATTGATCGGTCCCCATGGGCTCAACCTCATTTCCGATATTGAGACCGTGCAAGTCCTCGCGGAAATTGGGATCGTCTTACTACTCTTCACTATCGGCATCGAGTTCTCACTGAAACACCTGGCCTCGCTGCGCCGGTTACTCCTCATCGCCGCTCCCATCCAAGTCGGAGGCGTCATCGCCATTGCTTTGATCGGTGGGTTGTTGGCCGGTTTGCCGGTGCCACAAGCGATCTTCTGGGGGTTTCTGCTCTCGCTCAGCAGCACCGCCATTGTGCTCAAAGCCTTGGCAGCTAGCGAGACAGCGATCGCCTCATGGACGGCCACCATCGGCATTCTGGTGTTTCAAGATTTGGCCGTTGTCCCCATGATCTTGCTCACGCCTATCCTCGCTAGCCCCAGCGAGGGCGCCCTGGGCTCCGTGTTGCTCACGTTGGGCAAGTCCATCCTAGTCGTTGGTTGCATTGTCGCAGGCGCATGGTTCGCTGTTCCGAAGCTCCTAGAGCATATCGTTCGCAGCAGAAGCCGCGAGCTCTTCCTCTTGACGGTCATCGTCTTGTGCCTCGGCATTGCCTGGCTCACATCACTCGGAGGGCTTTCTCTGGCCTTAGGCGCCTTCATCGCCGGGCTCGTGATTTCCGAGTCCGAGTACAGCCACCAAGCGATCGCCGAAGTGTTGCCCTTTCGGGATAGTTTCAATAGCCTCTTCTTCGTCTCAATCGGCATCCTGATGGATTGGCGCATCTTGCTGGAATACCCCATTGTGGTAGTCGGTCTCTTGATTCTCGTCCTTCTCGTAAAGTTCGTCGCCGGAACTGTAGCTGTGTTGGCCGCATCCTTACCCCCTCGCTCTGCCGTCATGACTGGCATCGCCCTGGCACAGGTAGGTGAATTCAGTTTTATCCTGGCTCAAGTGGGTCAAGATAACAACCTCCTGTCCGGAGCGCCCTACCAGATCTTTCTGGCCGTCTCGGTGTGCTCGATGATCATCACGCCGTTCCTCATGCAGCTGTCGCCGCACCTCGGTCGTCGAGTCGAAGCCGTGCAACGACTCCTCCATTGGTTTCCTGGACAAACGACGGCCCATGTGCTGGAAACAGAAGGACGGCATCTCCGGATCAAGGACCATGTGATTATCGTGGGGTATGGGTTGAACGGGCGCAATCTGGCTCGGGTTTTGGGAGAGACAGAAGTCCCCTATATCGCGTTAGATTTAGATGGCGATACCGTGCGCCGAGAGGCTGCGCACGGCCTTCCACTCTACTATGGCGATGCCACCAACCCGAATGTTTTGAGGCACGTGAAGATTGAAGAGGCACGGGTTCTAGTCGTCGCGATCTCCGACCCCTTCATGGCTCGTCGGGCGGTACAGGTCGCCCGAAGCCTGAGCCCCAAGATCCATATCGTCGTGCGAACCCGCTACTTGCGGGAGCTGGAAGAACTCCACCAGCTGGGAGCCGACGACGTGGTGCCTGAAGAATTTGAGACATCGATCGAGATCTTCGCGCTTGTATTACGCACCTACAACATGCCGCAGGACTTCGTCATGCGGAAGGCTGAGCAGGTGCGGCGGGAGGGGTACGCACTTCTCCGCCGAAGCGAGCTCCCCGAACTGGCGCACCACCTTCGCGGTGGCACCCTGGCTGACGTGGAAGTCGAAACGTGTAGGATTGAAGAACATTCCCCGGCCGTCGGCAAGACGCTCCTCCAACTCGCGCTGCGCCCAAAGACCGGTGCATCCATTATTGCCTTGACCAGAGGCGGTGTGACGGAATCCAATCCATCGGAAAAAACCAAACTCCTTGTGGGTGATATCGTCGTCTTGCTTGGATCACGCGATGAGATTCAGCGAGCAATGGGGTTTATCCTTGCCGATGAACCGAAGAATTAGCGAGGACGTGCTGAGTTTTCCTGAATGTCTGGTTCAGCTACGCCACCGAAGCGTCACTTGTTCTTTGAGCGGATGCTCAAAAGGTCGTCCGGTCTGAACCGACTCAAGATGGGCTGCCTTGAGTTTGTAGTACCATTTGGCCGGCATGTCGGCATCGCCAAGAAACATCGACGAGGGCTTGTGACGCAACCCCACCGCAAGGTGCTTCATCGCTCGTTCGTCCTGCCCCAGAAACATTTTGGTTAGTGTCCGGAAGATGAGATTCCCAAACGGCAGCCAATGCAGACCGCGCCAATAGGCGGAAAAATCGATACGACATTCCATCTCCGACACAGGCGTGGCCATCAATCGGTTGGCTAGCCATGCCGTTCCACATTGCATCAGCTCCACCCGTTGATTCGGCAACAAGAAATCGATGGTTGTGGTTAAGGGCCCCCCGTAGATGCGCTCCATCCAATGAAACGGGCCGCTGTTCTTCGCCGGACGGTGAGCGGTCATCCGAAAACCGTTCTGGATTGGCTCGAAGATTTTCGTCTTCTCGTGCATTTGCGCATCGCTACGCCACCAGGAATGGACGTAGGGACCATGGACTGGGTCGATCAGACCGATGATGCCATCGTCGGCCGTACAGGTGTAGATCAACGAAATGTGGAACGATTGCTTAGGTTCAGACGGGAGTGGCATGCGCGGAGCCGGTGGCAACGGATTGATGTTCCCCCGTTCATCCGCGAGATATACCCAAATCATGCCATCGGTTTCCTCGGCTGGATAAGAAGCGACGCCGATTTTGTCGGTCTTTAGAATGGGCTCATCTGGTAGAGCGGGAATGCGTTGACAACGCCCCTTCGTATCAAACTGCCATCCATGATACGGACATTCCACTCGATCGCCGTGGAATCGACCGAACGATAACGGCATGCCTCGATGCGGACAGATGTCACGCATGGCCGCCAGATTCCCTGCCCGATCACGGCACAACACGATCGGTAACCCCAACATCTGAAGCCCCTTCATTGTCCCGGAACGCAAGGTATGGCTTGGTATGGCCGGGTACCAAAACCCAAAAAGTGGAGCACTCCTAGATGCGACGACTTCGGGTGATGCCGGTGATGGGTGTTGAATCATTTGTTAGGCAGGGAACTCGTAAGAGGGGTATCCAACAATGGAATTGGACTATAACTGGGGTATAGGGCTAGGTCAAGCAATGTGCCGTAGTACACGTGGTTGTCCGGTTCCTTGACACCCTAAAGGACCACATACTATTCTATTTCCATACGGTAGCTTCGAAGTGTGGGTGTCATGTGTGATGAGGTAAGACGATGATTGCGACGCAAATAGAACCGACTACGACATTAGCACAGCTGCAAGAGTCAAAACCTGAACGAGTGACGATTGTGTTGCTGAGCGGTGACCTGGATCGCGCGATGGCGGCGTTTATCATCGCCACGGGCGCTGCCGCCATGGGCATGCGTGTGACAGTGTTTTTTACCTTTTGGGGACTGAACGCCATCCGTAGGAGAGGGGCCGCAAGTTCGGCGAAGGATTGGCTCCGCCGGATGTTTGGCCTACTCAACAAAGGGGGTGCCGACACTCTCCCGTTGTCCCGCTTCCACTTCGGTGGACTAGGCACCAAGATGATGCAGAAGGTGATGAAGCAAAATCGGATGCCCGGCGTGC
>JAAUPT010000099.1 GCA_012032965.1 Nitrospira sp. | reverse complement strand
TGACCTATCCATACAAAGCCACGTTGTACAAGGTTCCGGGTTGAGGCTTGATGCGACCTGTCTGATGCACATCGATACGGGGGTATCTCTATCAAGGTGGGGAGGTTCATCTGCACGCGCTCTTCTCAATTGAAAACGTGTCGGAAGCCGTGACAGATCGTCAAGGCCAGATGCTGGAGCGGTTGGCTGCAATGAAAACCGTCTTGCTGAAATCGGAGCCACCTACGATCGAGCCCGATCAACATTGTCACACTCCGTATGAATGCCCCTTTTGGTCTCATTGCACAAAAGAGAAACCGCTGCGCTGGATCTATCATCTGCCGGGGAAAAAGGAGATTGTGAACCAACTTGTCCAACAGGGCATCACAACGATCGACGACATTCCTGATGGCACACGACTATCGGATGCGCAGCGAAGGGTCAAAGACAATACCGAGTGGGTGTCCCCTGAACTGGGGCACATTCTCCGCTCCGTGACTTATCCCGTGCACCACCTGGACATCGAAACCGTCATGTTGGCGTTGCCGCGGTTTCCCTTGACCAGGCCCTACCAACCCATTCCTGTTCAATGGTCCAATCACATTGAACTGGAACCCGGCGAACTATCCCACCAGGAATTTCTCCACAGCCAGGCATCGGAGCCTCGTAGACAGTGGGCCCAGGCATTGATCGAATCACTTGGGGAAAAAGGCAGCATCGTGGTCTATTCCGCATACGAAGAAGCGATCATCCGGCAACTTGCGGACACCTTTCCTGAGTTCAAATCGGCATTCAAATCGATTTTGAAACGGTTGTGGGATCTCCTCCCGGTTATTCGTGGGCACTATTACCATCCCGATTTCAATGGGTCCTACTCGATTAAATCCGTCCTGCCGGCTGTTGTGCCATCGCTTGGGTACGATGATCTTGCAATTCAGGCAGGAGGGCAAGCCGCTGCTGAATACTACCGCATGGTCTTCGTCGAAACTGACTGGGTGGAACAGGCTGTGCTACGGGATTCGCTGTTGCGCTATTGTGCGAGAGATACGCTGGCAATGGTGGAATTGCGGAGGGCGTTGGAGAAGAAGACGCGATCACATAAGCCGTGATCAGCCTTCAGAGGGAGCCAGCCCCCTCGTAACACTTGATGTGTATTATCCCGTCGCCAAGAGCAATCGTAGGAGCTCCGGGTCGAGCAAGCTCTGTATGGCGGAGAGGGTGGGATTCGAACCCACGGTCGAGTTACCCCGACAGCAGTTTTCGAGACTGCCCGATTCGGCCGCTCTCGCACCTCTCCGTCTTGTCGATGCTCGCTGGTTGGCCTATCGCCGGAGTGAAGCCAGTGGGGTCAAGGAGCGTGCCGAGCTTACCTTGGCCAGGGACGTTTTGCAATGGCTTCACACACCTCTCCTGATCCTCAGAAACCATGTAAAAGGAGCACGAATTACTCAGTCACTGGAGGGAACGACAACTCGATCAACTCAACATTCTCCAGCCCTCGCTTCACCAGAGCGGGGATATCCAGCATGTGTTCAATCTTCTTTACATCCTCTATGCGAGTTTTAGTACTTGGATGGGGAGGGACAAAGAGTTTGCAGCAGTCTTGGTCCGGTTCGATGGAAATGTCGTAGGTGCCGATGCGTTTCGCCTCATCGATGATCTCCCGTTTATCCATTCCAATCAGAGGTCGGAGAATCGGAAATTCTGCTGCATCTTCAATCGCGCACAAATTGTGAGGAGTCTGTGAGGCAACCTGACCGAGACTATCGCCGGTCACGAGTGCCCAGCAGTGCTCCTTTCTAGCCAATTCCTCAGCAATTCGCACCATGATCCGCCGATACAGCACGACTCGGAATGGAGCCGGTGCGGTCAAAACAATCTCTCGTTGGATTTCCCCAAACGGAATGACATAGAGACGAGAATCGTATTGATAGGCAGTCAGAGTTGGACAAGGTCGCGGACTTTTTCTTCGGAGGCTCGGCTGACCAAAGGGCGACCTGAAAAGTGTATGAAGCTCGCAACACACCCGCGCTTGACCATGCGATAGGCGGCGACCGGAGAGTCGATTCCACCTGAGGTCAGACAGGCAACCTTACCGCTGACGCCGACCGGCATGCCGCCAGGCCCCTCGATTTTCTCTACGGAGCAAAACGCCTCCTTCGACAGAAGTTCGACGTAAATCGTGACATCAGGGTTCTTTAAACTGACTTCCTTTCCGGTTCTGTTACAGACTGCGGCACCAAGCGTTCTTTCAATATCCATTGAAGTCAAAGTCAAACGCTTGTCGGCTCGTCTCGCTGTCACTCTGAAAGTAGAAAATGAATGTGGCGCGATCTCCTCGATGACAGCGGCTGTGAGACTATCCAGATTGGGATCAGAAAGTTGGAGCGGGATCACTCGGCCTAGTGAAAAGTTCGCGATACCGCAGACACGCTTCAATCGGTCTCGTACGACTTCAGGGGGTAGCCCCAGCGGGAGTCGAATGCGGATGCGACTGTGGAGGTTCTCGACCTGTCGGACTGCTACATCCTTAAGGGCGGTTCGAATGTTTCGGATGAGGCAGTGCTCGAAGTATTCGCGATTGCGGCCCTTCAAAGCAAGCTCATGATAGTGAACGATGGCGCAACGCATGTGCTGGTGTCGGATAAGAGTTTTTGGCAAGATGGGGCTTAGTGCTGGCCCATTGCCTCTAGAAATCGTTCGGCGTCGATGGCAGCCATGCACCCGGTACCGGCTGCGGTGACGGCTTGTCGGTACGTCGAATCATGGACGTCCCCAGCGGCAAAGACGCCGGAGACACTCGTGGCCGTTCCGGCGTGAGTGCGGATGTACCCTTTCTCATCCATATCAACGTGGCCGTGAAACAACGCGGTATTAGGTCTATGCCCGATGGCCACAAAGACGCCGGCACACCCTACTTCGGACACTTTGCCGGTCGCCGTATTCTTAAGTCGAACGCCAGTCACCACGTCGGTCCCGAGGATATCGTCTACGACCGAGTTCCAGAGGAATGAGATCTTTTCATTTTTCATGGCACGCTCTTGCATGATCTTCGACGCGCGAAGTTTGTCGCGCCGGTGGACGATCGACACCTTCGTGGCAAATTTTGTGAGAAACGTGGCTTCCTCCATGGCACTATCGCCACCACCGACTACAACTAATTCTTTCCCTCTGAAGAAAAATCCGTCGCAGGTGGCACATGTGGAGACACCATGGCCGGTCAGCCGCTTCTCATTGGGTAATCCAATTTGAATCGCCGAAGCACCGGTGGCGATGATGATGGTCTTAGCCTCGACGGTTCTTTCCTCGTCAATGGTCAGCGAGAACGGCTGGTATCTGAAATTGACAGATGAGACATCGCCTGTGAGAAACTCAGTCCCGAACCGTTCCGCTTGAGATCGCATCTCCTTCATCAACTCCGGACCCATGATGCCTTTGGCAAAGCCCGGGTAGTTCTCAACTTCCGTGGTGGTCGTGAGTTGTCCACCGGACTGCCACCCTTCAACCAAAAGCGGCGACAGGTTGGCTCGCGCCGCATAGATAGCGGCAGTCAATCCAGCTGGACCGGAGCCAATAATGACAACGTTTGGCATAATGCCTGACTCTATCACAGGCTGGGAAGCAGAGGGTAGGAGGATAATCTAGGCTTCGTACAACGAGCGTTCCACATGCCAGCAAAGCCACGTAGAAGCATTCTAGCTGCGACCCTAACCCCAGAAATGCACCTATACGAAGCGCATGAGCTATAACCATACCAGCATACCAATAGGGACTAGAGATACTTGAACAAGTGGTTCACATCACTGGCAAGTCTTCGAGGCTGCTTCCTGCCGTCAAGGACGTAATCCGCACGATGCCGTTTCAGTGAGAGCGGCATCTGGTTACGGATGCGCCGGAGTGCTTCTGCTCGCGTGAGTCCATTGCGTTTTTGAGCCGTGCGATCTGGGTCTTAAGATCAGCAGTCACGACGACAGTCTTATCCACACGTTTGTCGATGCCGGCTTCGAAGAGGAGTGGTACGTCATAGATCACGACTGAGTGAGGATCATTGCGTGCGGCCTGTCTCGTCAGTCGAGCCTGCTCTCGAGCCACACGAGGATGGATAATTCGTTCAAGCTGGCGAAGTTTCGTCCGATTCTGAAAGACAATCTGACCGAGGGTTTGCCGGTTGATCGTCTTGTCTCCATTAAGGACAGAGGTTCCAAATCGTCTTACAATATCGCGCCAGGCCGGCTTGCCAGGCTGAACGACCTCGCGAGCTAGTTTATCAGCGTCGATGATAATGGCACCACACCGCTCGAACATCTTCGCCACGGTGCTTTTCCCAGTGGCTACACCTCCGGTGAGTCCAATTAGAATCATTACGGCGGAGCTTATCACGTGGCATATCCGCTAAGAAACCGCGATTGACATCCTCAGTTTCAAGCTTGTAAGACCTTCCGCATGCGAAAATTTTTTCTTACAGTGATCGGCTTCTGGATCGCCGGGACTGGGGTAGGCATTGCCGGAACCGAAAGCATTGTACTCGCCTCACGGACGATCACCGTCGCGCTAGACGGTTCGGGGGATTTCACATCAATTCAAGAGGCTGTCGATAGCGCTAGGAAAGGCGATACTGTCGTAATCACAGCTGGGTCCTATGCGCAGGACCTGACCATCCATAGCAAGGAAAAGATCAAGATTGTCGGTGCCGGAGTCGATAAAGTTACCTTACAGGGGCAGGGTGAGATGGTCGGTGTACTGCATGTCGGGAAGTGGCCCTACGGGGCAACGGACATCGAGATCAGCGGGCTCACCATCAACGAACATGGAGGGCACGCTGTCGGCATCTTCAACGGAAACCGCATCACGCTCCGCCAGCTTCGTGTGAAGGGAATGGTGTTTGGCCAGCAGGTGCAGGATGTCCGAATCGAAGACTGCATGATTGGTGGAAGCGAGACAACCGGCGTCCACTTTGCTGATTCTCAAGCCATACTGATCGGAAATGTTATCCACGACAACGATCATGGTGTGAATGTGAGTGGGAAGTCTACCGTCCGGCTTGAACGAAACATCATCACGAGAAGTCTCTTCGAGGCGGTCGTGGTGAGCGATCAGGCAAAGGCGGTGCTGATCAATAATACTCTCGTGAAAAACGGTGGAGGAGCAGCCTTCCTTGGCCTCTCCATCAACGAGGTGTCGGGGAATATTTTTGGTTTGAACAAGGTTGGCCTGCTGATCGCCTCCTCAAGTCAGACCAAAACTTCCTATAACGCATTATTCAATAGTGAAGCCAACTACATGAGAGCCGGATCGCCCAATCTTCATGCCCCGGAGCTTAAGGTCGAGTCGGACATTACCGCCGATCCACGTTTTGTCGACGCAGAGCACAATGACTTCCGCTTAAAGTCCGATACGACGTTGGTCGATCGCGGCGGGTTTTGCTACCTCGGAGCGCTCCCCCCCATACTGCCGCCGGTATTGAAACGCTAATTCACTTATAAAAACCAATAGATATATGGTTCTCATGCTGGGGAGAATGCGTATGGTATGCTTTCTCCGTGGCGCATGGGCCTCTGAGTCATTTCCCTAAAGTATTGACGTAAGCGTGCCGAGAAGGATTCAACCAGGAGGTCTCCCTTGGCTAGCTTCCGCAGCAATCTTGAGAAACTGTCGGGTGAAGGAATTCCTTCGCTCATGGACATGGAATCCGGCAAGTTGGTCGGTGCAGTATTGCCAATGTCTGAGCAGGCACAGATCCAAATGCGCAATAGTATCGAAGTGATCGACTACCTCTTAAATCAGGAACGCGTCGTCTGGAGTTGAACGGTTCATTTGGCTACCCCTCCTATTCCCGAAATCCTCACTCAAATCTAGAGTCTCCCGCTCCTCTTCGCTGAGACCGTATTGTGTACGCCGAAGGCTTCTTCCCTAGCACCCTCGTACTGTGTGATTCAGTCAAACGCCTCAAAGACCGAAGAAGGAGCGAAGGAGATCTTCTATCAACTAAGGCTCGGCTTGATTCTCGTCAGGAGCAGGTGCCATGGTGGCCAACGTCGGCTCGTCATGGCACCGCTGAATGAGGTCGCGTGGGAAAAACAGATCGGACGTCTGCTCATTCTAACGCCGCTCAAGGAGCTGAGCGTCAGAGGCTCGAGGAGGACGCCGTCCGCAAACAACATTGGAAACGGTGGGGGCCATATTTGAGCGAGCGTGCCTGGGGAACGGTACGTGAAGACTACAGTCCCCACGGAACTGCATGGGAATCTTTTCCCCATGATCATGCCCGCTCACGCGCCTACCGCTGGAACGAAGATGGGCTAGCCGGCATCTCTGACCGACATCAATATATTTGTTTCGCCATTGCCCTCTGGAACGGACGTGATCCCATTTTGAAAGAACGGGCATTCGGGCTGACGGGAAACGAGGGTAACCATGGGGAAGATCCCAAGGAATATTATTTCTATATAGACTCAACCCCAACCCATTCGTACATGAAGTATCTTTACAAGTATCCGCAAAATGAGTTTCCCTATGCAAAACTTACTGAAGAGAATCGACGCCGCCAACGTGCAGAATTGGAGTATGAGCTGATCGATACCGGCGTCTTTGAAAAGAATCGCTACTTCGATGTCGTCGTGGAGTACGCGAAGGCGACACCCGAGGAGATACATGTCCGCATACACGTCGCGAACCGCGGGCCAGATCCCGCCAGTACTCACACTTCTGCCCATCAC
>JAAUPT010000098.1 GCA_012032965.1 Nitrospira sp. | reverse complement strand
GTCCCAGCGCTCGTATGCGTTCTGCCACCAGATCGACGGCTAGGGCCAGCTCGTTGTACTGCTGTTCGAACATCAGATGGAGTGTCTGGAACATCGGTCCCGTGACGTTCCAATGGAAATTATGCGTCTTGAGATAGAGCGTGTAGGTATCAGCCAACACTTTGGAGAGCCCTTCGGCAATGGCTTTCCGCTGGGCCGGCTCGATGCCAAGATCGATCTTTGATCCGCTGTGGGTTCTGCCCCTTGTTGGACTTTGAGCTTTCACCATGGTGTCCTTCCCCTCAGTTTGAGCCCGACATCCGGGCTTGTCATATCATGACTTGTGCTGTCGACTCAATCTGCTGGCCATCATCGGCACTGGAAACGTGCGCCCCCTACAACCCTTTGACTGACTAGGAATAAGACGCCCTCCTCAGTCAAAGGACGCTGAGCGATCAGTGGCTCATCGGCTTGGTGTAGGGATACACAGGCCCTTCAGACTCCAAGCTCTCGATGACGTCCACTCTTATCCGTTGGCTACCTGCCTTGACGCTATCTATCTGGGCCACCGTCTCATGGACAGCATCGATCACGTCCACCCTATGCGCAGCAGAGGCGAAGCTTTTCGGCACGGTCGTCGTTCCGGTTCCCACCATGACTGTTAAGAATCCGACTATCAACATGCCCTGCACTCTCATGATATCCTCCTTGTGACTAGACATGTTCCGGGAATTCTCCCGGGTTCTTGAGTACAAGGTACCCGGGCCTATGCTATCAGTCCAATTGATAATGTATAGAAAGTCGATAAGCATAACTTATATACAGACCGATCAATGACGTTAACTGAACTTCAATATATCGTCGCTGTGGCACAAGAACGCCATTTCGGGCGTGCCGCTGATCGGTCATTCGTGACTCAACCGGCCTTGAGCCTTGCGATAAAAAAACTGGAGGAAGAGTTGGGTACAGCGATTTTCGAGCGGCACAAGACCCGGATTGAGCTGACATCACTCGGAGAGCAAATCGTCCATCAAGCGCAGCGTGTGTTGGAAGAAGCGGAACAGATCAGATTCATTGCGGCTCAAGGTAAAGATCAATTGAATGGGCTGCTGCGGTTCGGGGTCATCGCCACCGTCGGGCCTTATATCCTGCCAGATCTGATCCCGACACTTCACAAGCGTGCGCCGGCGATGCCTCTCGAAATCGAAGAAAGTTTGACGGCCAATCTGACCGCGATGCTGAGGAACGGGAAATTGGATATAATCATGGTGGCCTTGCCGTTTGAAGAGTTGGGCATTTTCACTCAAGCCCTCTATGACGAGCCGTTCAAAGCGGTGGTACCGGTTGGGCATCGGTGGGAGCACAAGAAACAGATCGATGCGCGGGAACTCGACGGTGAAAAGGTGTTGCTTCTTCATGCCGGGCACTGCTTTCGCCAGCAGGTGTTGAATTCTTGCCCGGAACTGAGTCGATCCGATGCGGAAGGGCTACAGGGAAATTCTCTCGAAACGATTCGCCAGATGGTCGCGTCAGGGTTAGGCGTCACCGTGTTACCATCTAGTGCTCTCACGAAGAAGTACGCAAACAAGCGATTGATCGCCATCGATATGGCGAAACCGGTACCGAGTCGTCGCATCGGACTCGCATGGCGCCGTGGGTTCACCAGACCACAGGTTGTCGATGTGATCCGGGACGCCGTTCATGCGTTGAAGGTGCCGGGACTGAGTATGGTGACGGGCTAATACTGATCGACAGGGCAGCTCCCGACGTTTCTTACGGACGCTTGTTGCCTCCGATGGCTTTTGTTAGGATGCGCCGAATCAATCGGAGCTGGCTTGGGATGAAGATCGCCACATTCAACGTCAATTCCTTGCGGAAGCGCTTGCCGATCGTGCTCGAATGGCTCGATCAGCACAAACCGGACGTCCTGTGTCTTCAAGAAACCAAGGTCCAGGATAGCGAGTTCCCGTTGCTCGCCCTGGCTCCCAGCGGATACGAAACGACCTTTCGGGGAATGAAATCCTATAACGGGGTAGCGATCCTCAGCCGAAAAAACCGGAAGCCGATGTCGTATGGGTTCGATGATGGCGGAGAGCCGGAAGACTCTCGCTTAATTAGAGTTGTCATCGACGGAATTCCGATCGTCAATACCTATGTGCCGCAGGGATTCGAGATTGATTCGCCCAAATATGCCTACAAGCTTGCCTGGTACGAGCGGCTACGCCGTTACTTTGAGGCGCATCTTTCGCCCCAGGCCTCGGCTATTTGGTGCGGCGATATGAATGTGGCTCCAAGGCCTATGGATGTTCATAGTCCAGAGAAGCATCTCACGCATGTTTGTTATCATGAAGCAGCCCGCAAGGCCTACGAGCAGACGGTTGCGTGGGGGTTTCAGGATGTGTTCGTGAAGCTGTACCCGACACGCCAGCAATACACGTTCTGGGACTACCGCGCCCCGAGTTCACTGGCAGCCAATAAAGGCTGGCGCATTGATCACATGATGGCGACGGCACCGCTCGCGGGAAAGTGTATCAAGGCGGATGTAGACGTCGAGCCACGGCGAGCGAAAGAACCTTCGGACCATACGTTCTTGTGGGCAGAGTTTTCGATCTGACCGCGTACGCGACGTCTAATCCATCCGAGCAAATAGATCCTACCGCATGTTGTCGGACCGACGAACCGCTTGTTTTTTAAGCCGCCTTTGCCCGAACATGGTTGCTACGATTCTGTTCGATCAATGGGTCGATGATCAGACCGCAATTGAGACAGCGAAGGACAATGGTACTGGACGATACCGCCGGTTGGCGTTCTGAAATCATGAAGCCTTTGCATTTTTGACAGGTCATCGAGTTCCTCCTGCTAAGACCAGCGAACGGTAAAGACTTAACAGCGCAACATTAACTTCCTGTTAACAGCCAGTTAAAACTATCTAATATTTCTCATAACTCATCACTTGTTTACTGCCCGCTATGGCATCCGGCAATCAGCTTTTACCTCTATCCCAGCGCCTCAATGACGGCGCAGTGAACGTGGTCGTCGTGGGAGGCGGTGCGGCAGGACTGACAGCCGCCATCGCCGCTGCGGACACGTTGTTAAAGGAAAAGATACCCGGCCGAGTGATCGTGCTGGATGGCGCGAAGCAGATAGGAGCCAAGATTCTCGTGTCAGGCGGCGGGCGTTGCAATGTCACCCATGACATCGTCACGCCAAAGGATTTCTTTGGAAATCGAAACATTATCCGAAATGTTCTAGCCGCGTTTCCAGTCCACCGCACAATCGCCTGGTTTGGATCGTTAGGTGTCGACCTGAAGCATGAGCCAACCGGTAAGCTGTTTCCCACTACCGATCGGGCACGTACGGTATTGAACGCACTACTCGACCGCGCCCGACACATCGGGGTCACGATCTGTCTAGATCATCGAGTGTGCGAGATCTCACGGTCAGGGTCAGGATACCGAGTGCGTCACAACCGTGGCGTGATCCACGCCACTCGCGTTATTCTTGCCACCGGGGGACAGTCATTACCAAAAACGGGAAGCGATGGGTTCGGATATCAGCTGGTTCGTTCCCTCGGCCATCGCATGACGCCGACCGCACCGGCGTTGGTCCCACTCGTCCTGGAGCGGTCTATGTTCACGCAATACTTTCAGGCCTCTCGCATGATGTGGAGCTAACGACCGTGGTGGAAGGTCGAGAAGCTGATCGACGCACAGGGAGTCTGCTCTGGACCCATTTCGGAATTAGTGGTCCGGTAGTCATGGACGCCAGCCGCTTCTGGACCTTGGCAACGAATCGAGGGGCACAAGCTGACCTCTACGGCAACTTCGTGCCAGGTCGGACGCCTGACGAATTAAGGGCTTGGTTGACCGTTCAAGCGACCAAACACCCGAAACGTTCCCTGGCGAGAACACTGGCACTGCTGGTCCCAGAACGATTTGCCCATTCCCTCTGTTTGTACTGTTCGTGTGACCCACTCACGACCATCGCTCAGGTCCCCCGCATTGACCGAAATCGGTTATTCGACGGACTCACCAGGTTCCGATTTCCTGTTGAACAAGACCGAGGATGGAACTTCGCTGAAGTCACCGCCGGCGGCGTGCCGTTGGATGAAATCGATTATCGCACCATGGAATCGAAGGTGGCTCCGGGCCTGTATCTGACCGGGGAGATGCTCGATTGCGATGGACGCATCGGTGGATTCAATTTTCAATGGGCTTGGACGACAGGGTGGTTGGCGGGACAGTCAGCTGCACAAAGTCTTCGTGCCGGGGACATTGCATCGCGCACCCCATGAGAGCCACGTTGGGCCGTCGTCGTGCTTGCTTCGATTCTTCTAATTCGACAATCACCACACCCCCGCTTCTATCTCCGAACAAGCCTTTGCCTTTGGAAGGACTCGATACGACGCATTTGATTCCTCCATGTTCGGCTCATCCGAGGACAACATCGTGACGAGGAGCTTGTCTTTGGCGAGGTCATAGTCTTGGGTTCGCAAGACCCCCTCACGATTCAGCATTTTCACCGCATTCGTTCGCGAGACGATCGGGGGATACTGTCTGAATTGGTCGGCCGACACGTAGGGAATTTGGATGGTCACAGGACGCCGTTTGACGTAGATAAATTCCCGCAGGTAGTCGTCAATCGGTGTCTTCAAGCTAACCACCACCGAGCTTTCTGCCGGCACCGTCGCGATCGAGATGACGTACAAGGGCTTCACATCGGGCGGCGCTTCCTTGTTTCCAGTGGCAACCAAACTTGGAGCGGTCAACAGCTGTGTTGTCTGATTAATGGCGGGAGACCGTACACCGACCCGAAGACTCGTGATGTCACGATCGGACACATTTTCTAGCAACAACTTGATCAACACCCAGCTCTGCGGGTCGGGGGCCTTCGCTCGACCGCTTGGGACAGATTGTTCCTCTCGGTGGAGGCTGCAGTCGGACACCAAATTACGCCGTTCGAAAAAATACAGCGTGTTCATGCCCTGTGTCTGAACCCCTCGTTCATATGTGTAGAAGGACACTCCGACATGAATCATTGTCGGTCTGAACCAGGCTACAATCGTAGGAAGTACGAATGGGACAAATGCGGCAAACAGCCCAATAATCGCCACCTTGTTGAAGACAGACTGCCCCCAGAACCAGTTCCAACACTTTTTCAGAAATCTCATCGACTCCCCACCAAGGATTTGACCTTTTCCTAAGCCTAACCATACGCCCTTCGAGGAACCCCCGACAACCATGTTCGTGCAGTGTCAGTGAGGTGCCTCGAACGCGCTTGCCGCAATCCATTCGCCCTGAGCCGGTTGACGGGCGTGTCATTTCGGGTAGTTACGCTCACGATTCGACGAACTCACCACAAACATACTTCTGGGACGCCACTCGAGGACGTCGTCGCTCTATTCAGACGGACGTTGAGGTGTGTGAACGGCGAGGTACACAACCGCGTCGAAGAACCGAATGAAGCAGCGCTGGATTATGGAGCCCCTGTCTGGAGTTGGACTGCGCTCACGCCATACGGACTGGTGAAGGCCAGCACCTTGTCTCCCACCTTGAATTGAGCACTCAGTTGGGTTTGTTGTGTGAGCTTCAGAATATGGAGCCCCCCTTTCTCATCTCGGATGACCATCGTTCCAGGAATACCGGTCGTAACCGCAACCACTACCCCCTGAATTGGGGCTGACGTGGATGAGCGAGCGGAATCAGGAAGACCGAGGCATGAGAGAATCAGAAGGACGAGACCACTTAGCATGTGTCGTATGGGTCGACTCATGGCAATGTTTCCTCTTCTCCTATGGGAAGGATCACGCTCCATCTAAACGATAGGTATGGATCGGCATACCCGGCACTGACAAGTATCGTAGGATTCTACCAAGTTGATCAGCAGTTGTGCAGCATGAGGCAACCTCTCCTCGCTAAATGAATTCTCCTTGACCCTAGCCATTCACAACCACCATGCTTGCTGTGGATCGGAACAAGAGGGCCTATGGTGGAAAAACAGACAGAAGAGGCTCACGACACTGAAAGGAAGGTCTCGTTACGCTGGAAGGTGTTACAGGTCTTGGGCGGCATCCTGATCGGCCTCGGCCTCCTGATTGACTGGCCTCCTCAGCCGGAAGCCAGCCTGCCGGACACATCCTCCTTTTTGATAATCGTCGGGGCGCTCGTCACGACCGTAGGGCTCTTACTTGCACTTCGGCGGGAATAGCTATGCACATTTGGCAACCTCTCCACGAAAGCCATAGCTCCACGAGTTACCGAACGAGAATTAGAAGTCTTCAAACAATCGCAGCTGTTTCGGACATTCTCTTGCGCGCATCCAAGACTGAACCCTTGTCTCTTTCTTAGGCTTGCGAGCAGGCGGACTAGCTGCCAGCAAGGCTTGTGCGGAGAGCCATGTGCCAATCAGATCAAAATGGGTTAGGTCTTTCTCTCGAAGATTTGCGCTCCATTCCAAACCGGCTCTTCCTCTCGTTCCCGCTGGCCGACCCAGGTAGCGTAACTGGAAGAACCATTCGCCGGATAAACTGACACCAACTCGATGAACGACGGCAATAACACCCGTACGGTCGCCGGTGCTCTGCTTGAGATAGACGCCGAGGACAATGTTTTCACGGGTCATCATGGTAACCAATGGTTACACTACAGCTCCCCTAAGGTCAAGAGAGATGATTGTTAGGAAGTGATGTGCCTAATCGGTCTCCTCTTGCCTCGGGAGAAATTTCATGCTCTAGTCTTCTGTTTCGACCTTGCTTTTG
>JAAUPT010000097.1 GCA_012032965.1 Nitrospira sp. | reverse complement strand
GACGTGTGCAGTCGTTGAGAAGCTTCATCTGGCGAAACGGACTGTATGTCACAGACCGCTTGGTGACGGCCATCCCTTGTCAGGACCTGTTTGTGAGAACGCTCTCGTTTCCCTTTAAGGATTCGGCCAAGCTTGCGCAAGTCGTGCCGTTTGAAGTTGAAAATCTTGTGCCCATGCCGCTTGAAGATCTGGCGGTCGGAAGCCTGATCCTTCCACCTGAGCAACCGATCGAAGGATCCGTACGTGAAAGCAAGGGCTCAGACGTTCTTGTCACCGCTGCACCGAGAGACAAAGTCGCCGAGCACCTCCGGTTTTTGGCGCAAGCCGATGTGGAGCCGTCGGCGATCAATGTCGATGCCATGGCGCTCTTTTCCGTCACGCAATATTTACAAGAAGAAGGCGCAACCGTGCCGCCGGATTTAGCCATCATCGATGTCGGAGCGTCGAAGACCACGCTCTGTCTCGTCCAAGGAGGACGGCCCGTCGTGCTTCGGACCATCCTGTGGGGCGGCAACCACCTCACGCACGCCCTGGCTGTCCGACACGCCTGCGGCTTCGCCGATGCTGAACGTCACAAGCGCACGGTCGCCGTTGATCAAGTACATGGGTTGCTGGAGCCTATTCATGCGAGAACTTCGAATCACGCTGCAGGCCTATCAAGGAAGCGAGCGTGGGCGTTTGACCCACTGCTGGGTCTGCGGAGGTGGGTCGAAACTGCAGGAAATCGGGAGCTACCTGTCTCAACAATTGGGACTTTACCCGGTGGGACCACGCCAGGGATTCGGACCCGATGTCCCACGAGCATTCTCCATCGCGTTTGGTTTAGCGATTCATCCCCAAGATCATCCGGCCACGCTGGCGATTTAAATCGTCCCCGCTCGGGCTTGCCCTTGACCTGAAAGGTGTGACGGAGGCAACGTCGCCGGATGCCGCCACAACCAAACGGGATCGACGTGTGGCCATCGCCGCTGTTCTGGTCATCGCTGTCCTGGCACTCGTGGATTTCTCGGTTCACTTCATGTTGCAAGACCACCGAGTGACGCAACTGAAAACGACCTTGCAGAGCCAGTATGAGCAATTCTTTGGAGCCGGGGCCGCACCGGGAGAGGAACTTGATCAAGCCCAGTACCGCATCGGGGTGCTTGATAAATCCCTGAGTCTGATTGACACCACCGACAACAAAGTCTTACGCACACTGTCCATCTTCGTGAGGCAATTGCCACCCGGAACAACGGTCAAGGTTCGAGAACTGACCGTCGATGGCGCGGTGCTTCTCATGGAGGGCGAGACCACGTCATTCGATGCGGTCGAACGGGTAAAGCAAACCCTCGCCGCGAGCGCTCAACTCACGGACGTTGCGGTCACGGAAACTCGTGTCGGTGCAGCCCCCAATCAAGTGGTGTTTCGAATGACCGCCACGGTGAAGCCATCATGATGCAGAACTTCCGGGAACGATGGCATCAGATGTCCAAGCGGGAGCGGACGCTCGTGATGGCAGGGGGCATCGTGCTTGGACTGAGCCTGATTTTCCTGCTCATCGTGGATCCCTTACTCGACAAACTGGACCGCCTTGAGCGTCAGACAGTGCGGAAACAGAAAGACCTCACCGAGTTGGCAGCGCTGAGCCAAGCCTATCTCACCAAGCGGGACCGTTTGGCGAATGTGGAAAGTCGCATGCCCGCAATTGACAGTCATTTCTCGCTGCTCACGTTCATCGAAGAAGCGGCCACGACTGCACAGGTGCGCGAACGCATCACAAGCATGCAGCCCCAGGTCCAAACGCTGGCGCAAGGCTATGAAGAAACCGTCGTCGATCTCCGGTTGGAAGGCGTGCAACTGCCGGAAATCCTTGCCTTACTGATGGCCATTGACCAAGCTCCGTACGATCTTCATGTTCGCCATCTCCAAATGCGCCCCAAATTCGATAATCCGGTGAACATGGACGCAACCATTCAGGTCTTAAGCTATGCCAAAATCTGACGAGCGAGGCGTCGCGCTTTTGTTGGCACTCCTCGTGCTGACCCTCCTCACCGCCCTCATTCTTGAATTTGATGCCGAAGCCCGCCGGGAATACCGCGCAGCCGCGACCTTTCGAGACGACTATAAGGCCAGCATGCTGACGCGGGCGGCGGTCCAGGCGACGCGCGCGGTGCTGGCGCAGGATCTTTTGCGTGAAAAAATGACAGGTACAAAATACGACGGCCGACCGACATCTGGGCCATGCCGATCAAGAATTACGCGATCGGTGATGGGTTCTTGACGGCACAAATCCGAGACGAGACAGGGAAAGTGAATCTGAACGACCTCGCCTCAACGTCTGGTGGGGAACTGGAGCAGAAGAAAAAGGTGTTCCGGGTCAGACGATTGTTCGAACTGCTGAAGGTCAATCCAAACCTCGTGGATACCCTCATCGACTGGATCGATCAGGATGATGCACCTCAACCGGCCGGAGCAGAGAGCCTGTACTATCAGTCTTTGAGACCGCCCTATCGAGCCGCAAATTCTCCGTTGCCTGGACTCGGCGATCTTCGGCTCATCAAGGGATTCACACCGGACATTATCGAGCGGATCGAGCCCTATGTCACCGTCTATCCCTTAGAAGGCGGCGCACCGATGAACCTCAACACAGCCGACCCCATCGTCATCCAGACGCTCGACCCCAGTATTACCCAATCAATCGCCCTGGAGATCGTCCAGGACGTCCATACAAAACCAAGGTCGAACTTGATCGGGTCAGCAGTTTTCAAGAAATCGGCCGGACGTTGCGCAACGACTACGACGTCAAGTCGGACTATTTCTCGGCACGGCTGGCCATTACCGTGAACGAAACGACGAAGTCCTCATTCGCGGTACTGAGGCGAGATGCCAGCAAAGGCGAGAGCACGGTGGAGTATTTGCGGATTCTTTGATGGAACAGGAGGGGTTTCAGATTGCAAGTTGCAAGGTTTCCGACAACCCGAAACGCGAAACTTAGCCAAGCGAGACAGTGATCGTCACTTCATTCCCGCGTTCGTTGTAAGCCAAGCTCGGAAAGAATGATCGCGTGAGGAAAATCCCTCTCCCGTTGGCGGCTTCTAATTCACACGCATCTTGCGAGCGCGTGAGCAGACTTCGCCATTTGAAACCCTTGCCTTCATCGGTGATGCGATAGAGCAAACTGTCACTGCTCTTCTCGTAGAGTGCGTGAATGGTTACCCACCGGTCTCTCAGCCGAGCTTGAGCCAAGCGTTGCGCGAGCAGCTGTTCATACTGTCCATCCGCCAGCGCCTCTTGCTTCTCCTGGTAGAAGATTTCGAGATTCCCATGCTCGATGGCATTGAAGAGCAATTCTTGAAGGGCGCCTTGGAGATGTAGCCGCCGCATTGGCGGTAAGGCGGATGCTGTGGTCTTCATCAACCAGGAAATAATTCCTGGGATATGAGCAGGATCAGAATCCACCGTCAGGCTATACTCTGATCGGCACACTCCCGGAACATCAGCCAGGTCTCCAGACAGAAGTCCACGCGCGCGCTGGACTGCGTGGGCCAACTCTTCTTCGGCAATAGGTTTATGAAGATAGTCGGCCGCTCCGACACGAAGCGCTTCAAGGATCATCGGTTCCGGCGCATCTCGGGCCATCACAATCACAGGGCATGGATCATGTCTGGCTTTAAGCTCTTTTACCAATCTGAGGCCGGCGGCATCAGGGAGAAATAAATCGGTGAGGACAATGTCCGGCGCCGCGGAGTCTATTGTCGCCAATGCCGTAGCCGGATCATGCACGGCGACAATACAAACCCCTCGACCCTGCAAGTGCTGGGCGATGCGTGCCTGGGTCTCTGGACACGAGTCGATGACCAACAGATGATCCGACGTATCCAGCATGTTCATGCGGCACGTCCTTTGTCCCGTTCATGGCGAAGCGCATTCAGTAGACGCAGGAGTTCCTCTTCTAACGTGGCATAAAGCGCTTCAGCATGGAGAAGATTGCCGGCCTTTGCGGTTTCCTCCAATGCTTTGCACGCGTGGAGGGTAGCCGGAGCACAAAACTGAAGGATTGCTCCCTTCAGCCGGTGACTGGATCGCGCCACGCCGGTGGCGTTGTGGAGGCCGAGTGCCGCTTTGGCTTCGGCTAAGTCCTTTGGCCCGTGTTCGATGAACAGTTCCACCATCATGTCAAATGTCTCTCGGTCGTGATCGACTCGGGCAAGTGCCTCATCAAGGCTGAAGATGGGATCATCATTCATGAGAACTGCTCGCTACACGACACGGTCGGTGACCTCGATACCCATCAGAGCCACATCATCGGGAAATTGTTCGTGCCCTTGCCATCGGATCGCTTCCGCAATCGCCCCTGACACCACGTCCGTCAAAGGGCGGCATCCGAATTGACGAATCGTTTCTTCCAGCCGATCTTGTCCCCACAATTCGCTGTTCTGATCAGGGACTTCGTAGAGGCCATCGCTCAAGAGGTACAGCCGATCACCCGGTGCGATCGTGAGATCCGTCGTGACATAGATCGTCGAGCCATCAAATCCGAGCGGTAAGTTCGGTTGGGCCATCCAGCAAAAGTCTCCTGACGACCGTTGAAGAAAAGCCCCATTGTGACCAGCAGTGGCGTAGGACAGAGTTCGAGCGCGAATGTCGAGCCTGGCAAACACGATCGTAAAGTAGTTCCCGTCTTCCGTCAGCGGAAACTGCTTGTTGGCTTCCGTGAGAATGGCACCTGGATCAGTCGATCCGACATGCCGGAGTAGGTTGCCTCGTCGCAGAAAGGTTGAAAGAGCTGCGGAGCGCAATGCCGACGAGACGCCATGACCGGAAGCATCCAGCAAGTACAGCCCCAACACGCCCTCGCCCCAGGAAATGATGTTAAACAGGTCGCCGCCTAAGCCGAGGGATGGTCGATAGGCATGCACCATCTGAATACCGGGTAAGACGATGCCCGGTGCCGGGAGCAGTGATTCAACGTAGCGTGCCGCAGATTGGAGCTCTCGTTCGAGTGTCGCCTGCTTCCGCCGAATCTCCTCAGTCACGTCTTCTAATCGGCGAATCAAACTCGCCGCGCGCATCCCGGATTGAACGCGAGCCATGATTTCATACTTACTGGCGGCTTTACTGAGAAAATCATCGGCACCGCGGGCCAAACCCTCCGCGATCTGCTCAGGTTGGTCATTGCTCGTCATCATGAGGATCTGACTTGTGCGCAGCTCATGATCCTGGCGCACCTGTTCACAAAACGAGGGGCCGTCGATTTCAGGCATCACCCAATCTAAAATGGTCAAATCAGGTCGTTCTCGACGAAGCGCACTCAGTCCGGATTTGCCGTCGACCGCTTCGATCACACGATACCCCAGCCGCTTAAGTCGAGCCGCCAGCGCAATGCGGGCGGTCGGCTCATCGTCCACAACAAGGACGGTTTGAACCTCGTTTTCCTTGGTATTGGAGGGTGCTGTCAGATGTGGTGATGTCGACATCGCGTTAGACTCGAACAGCAGGACACGCCGGTTCGCTCATAGCCTCACGTTGACTGGACACAAGTCGGCCTATGCCGCGCGTTGGTGTCCGGTCAAGGCCTCTTGTTCGTTATCGTAGACAGGAATGAGTTTTTGAATGTTCGCCAGACTCATGATTTCACGCACATAGCTTTGCGGTTTCAGCATGCTCACTTTCCCTTGGCTCAATTTAAAATTCTGCGACACCAGCGCGAGCAGGCCTAATCCGGAACTGTCGACGAATCGCACGTCGGACATATTCAAGATGAGATGGCGACAGCCCTTTTGTCGGACCGCTTCCACGGCCGTTTTGAATTGTTCGCGATTGGCATAGGTGAGATCTCCCGTCAACTCGAGAACCACACCATTCGGCACAGGACGTTCCTTCACTTGCATGGCCATGACTACCTCCTTTGTTCAAATCGGTGGAGATCGGCTCGTATCTTCCTCTCACGCGGCTCGAGCTTCAGCCGCCGCCTCCTCTGTTGGAAACACAGGAATCATCCTGTCAAGATTCGCCATCTCTAGAATCGTTTTGACCGTGCCTTGTGGCCCGACCAGGCTGAGCATTCGCTCCTCTGCCGTGAGCTGTTGCGACGTCAGTGCCAGCAAGCCGACAGCGGCACTATCGACATAGATGGCATCGCGTAAATCGACGATGAGATGTTTGCTCGTGGACTCCTTAAATATTTTCACCGCTGACGAGAAGTCCTTCCGGTTACGATGCGTAAAGACATCGTCGATGTGTACCACGGTGGTGGTGTGTACAGTTCGTTGAGTGATCGGCATATGGACTCCTCATTGATCAGTGGCTCACGTGAGTAAGGATCGCCCCTGCAATTTCAGAGAGTGGAAGCACCTTGTCTACGGCTCCCGCCTTGATCGCTTCTTTAGGCATCCCGAACACGACACAACTCGCTTCGTCCTGAGCAATGGTGAAGGCGCCGGCCTGCTTCATCGTCAACATTTCCTTTGCACCATCGCCGCCCATCCCCGTCAGAATCACTCCGACGGCATTGGCACCGGCATTCTGAGCGACAGAGGCAAACATCACATCGACCGATGGGCGGTGACGATTCACCGGATGGTCTTGATTGATCCGAACAGTGTAGCGGGCCCCGCTCCGGACAAGTGTCATGTGATAATTTCCCGGGCGCGAATGAGGGCGTGCCCGGGAAGAACGCTGTCACCGTCTTCCGCCTCTTTGACCGATATCCGACAAAGACTGTTCAACCGTTCAGCCCATGTCTTCGTAAACCGCT
>JAAUPT010000096.1 GCA_012032965.1 Nitrospira sp. | reverse complement strand
GGCTGTCCCCTGCGCTAGACTAGGTACGGTGGTAACTGAAGGTTTCGTGTCAGAAGCTCACGGATATGCTCCGGTGTCGTCACATCTAATTCCAATCGAACGGCCGATGTGAAATCCCGCTGATCGAGTTGCTCCTCCATCGCCTCGATCAGATCAGACGCTTCATCTTCCTCAATGGCCACATCCGCATCTCTCGTCACACGAAACGGGTACGATGCGACAACTTCCATGCCGGGAAACAAATCATCCAGGTTCTGCGCGATAACCTCCTCCAGCCACACAAATTGCTGTACCTTTCCCACCCCACCCAATCCCAGTTGCTGTAGGGCGACATCTTTGTCGGTAGGAATGGGAACCAGTCGTGGAAAGACATTTGGCACTTTGACGCGTGCGAAACAATCACCATGCTCAGGGTCTTTTACCACCACAGCAAGATTAAAACTTAGACTTGAGATATGCGGGAAAGGATGGTTGGGTCTATGGCCAGCGGAGTCAGCACCGGAAAGAGGTCGCGCTGAAAGTACTGTTGAATCGCCTCCCGCTCTCCCGCCGTCAAATCCACATAGTGAAGGATCTGGATACCTGCCTCCCGCAAGCTCGGTAAGACATCCTGCTTCCAGCACATATCGTATCGCGCAAACTGGACGCTCAGCTCGCGGTTGACCGCCAGTATTTGCTCAGATGGTGTCATGCCGTCCGGCGTTGTTCCTCCCGTCCCAGCCGCCACCTGGCGACGAAGACCAGACACTCGAATCATGAAGAACTCGTCCAGATTCGTCGCGAAAATGGTCAGAAACTTCACTCGTTCCAAGAGAGGATGTCGTTTATCTTCAGCTTCTTCGAGGACCCGCAGATTGAATCGCAACCAGCTGAGCTCACGATTCAGGAACAGGCTCGATTTCTCTCCCCCCTCCAAGCCCTCGGCAACTGGATCAGGCGCCTCAGCAGAATGATCGATCATGAAAACTCCTTCCCTATTGAGGGGTTATGGCTTGATCCGCAAACCGGAAAACATGCCAAGCATCCCCTACCAGGTTCCGCTTTCATATCCAATCTGTTCCGTTTCATACCACAGTAGCTCCCACAAAGATTCCGATCGACTCATCGAGCCCCAAAAACCGGGGGACTCTATGCCACCTAGGTCACCATGCTGTTGCGAGCTTGTTACAGATGTGTAACATCCCTGTCTCGTGTTCTGCCAGGAGCCTAGCCACTCTTCTCCCTTCTGACAGCAAACGATATTTGCTCCAAGAGTAATTAGTGATACGAGCGCCCGCTGATTCTACCGTGTTGATTGACGATTATGGGGGCCAGCGCAGCCATCTTAGCAAGGAACTCCTGAAACTCACTCCTCTACTCAGCGCGTTTCTTGATAAGCTATGCTGAAGATATCTGATCACAGACTGGTGAGAGTAACCAGCCCGGGTCCTCATAGGTCAATTTGTTCGATCGATTCATGAACACATTCGAAACCCCTCTCTCCCCAATTCGACTATGCCTCATCACCTGCTTAGGTTTGATCTGGCTCCTTTCGCAAGGTGTCACCGGGGCAGAGCTCCAGTCTGAAGTGACGCTGTGGCTGGAGTCTGGTCAAGCCGTCGCGACCAGTCAACTGAGTGGACGAAGAGAGATCCCTCTCGGCGCGCAAGAGATCGTGCTCAGCTCCGGCACGAATGGCATCAACGGAATCGTGGTGACGTCGCGTCGACTCTTAGGGTTTTCAAGCCGTGTTCTAACCTGGAGCAAGAAAGAACTGGACGTGAACGAAAAAGTCTTTGAACGGAAGATTCTCCCAACCTTCAGCCTTATCAGGACCGATCGACACCTGTACGGATTTCGCGGCGTCAATGGCCTGTGGCTTGAGGAACCGTTAGGGATGCGGGAAAAAGTCAACCGCTTCCACAGTAATGACTATGGGGCCGTCTTCATCACCAATGAACGATTGGTGGGGTTCACACCACTTCTCGGCGGTTTCGCATCAAAGTCGTTAGATGTCCATGAGCACATCCTGGGAGTGGATAACGAAAACGGCCTCATAGCGGTTTCTACCAATCGACGAACCTTGGTCTTCGGCACTCGCTTAAGTGGGTGGGACGAATTCGAGTGATGGGCCTCATGCCATCCTCATTGCTCCCGCTAATCCGCGAATCATCGCACTAGGCCTTCCAACGTGTGTTGGGCTGTCCTCGTAAACTTGCCCAAGAAGCACACGTGAAGATGTGTCGAAATGTTAACGCCCTCGTAACCTTCAATTCACGTCCACGCGTCACCCTCTGCGTCTCCCACCAGCTGCACATTCATAAAGGAGGTGGAGGCCATGATTCCGGACACGTACAATTCTCGTCCCTTCCGTTCATCCATGTTCCCCGTGGGAAGGGCTCTGGTCGAGACACGCGTGTCACTGAATTGGCGTCTGTTCCAAGGCTGGCGTCCGTCGCAGAAGAATCGGCGGACTGCGCGTATAGAAAATGGCACTCGGATGGCCATAGCGATGTTGAAACGACTGCACGCACGCGAAGGCATGTAATACCAGGAGAACGTACCAACTCTCTCACAGTACCTCTAAGAATGGATTCCTACTTCTGATACTGAACTAGTCCTTCACTGATTTCTTCCTCTCACTACCCACGCGATGTTTTCACGTGGAATTGGCATGACTGTAACGAAGGAGAAACACCGCTTCGATAGAATCGCACCATGTCAATGAGGAACAACCTACTTACGGCCATAGAACTGGCCCAATATGGAGGGAGGTGAAGAGCGATGACGACATGGATGATTGAAGCGATCCTGATAAGCGCCATTGTGACAGTGGCCTATACGATGGTCGCTGCGTGGCGAGAGTAAGTGAGGTGCTCGTATTGATTTCAGAAAGGAGGGAAATTGAATAGTGTATGGTAATGGACAGGCGGGAGCCGGAACATGGGCAGGAATGCCCTGCCGGCTCTCACTCGGAAACCAAATCCATCGTCCGCGCTTCGAGGAGACCCGTCTCGGTACGAACCCACTTTGGGTTGCCGTCGACGGTGACAGCTACTCCATCCTGACACACCGTGATTGTACCAGCCCAATGGTCCACTAACACACTCGTTCAACTCGTCATCAACGACTCGCTTCCTGCCCGCTGTAGCATACAGCTTCATGCCTCGCGCTCGGATGTCCGACTCGAGGACTTCAGCGAGTCGGTCTTAATCTGATGAATATGCCACAAATACTTATCACGATGATGGCCAAGCGGACCATGAGGGATCTCACGAGCGGAAACCCCATCTGTAGATCAGTGACCATAATGTTTTACCTCCTGGTCTTTGCTAACTGACATGAATTCCGATTCGTCATCATGACTTCGTGACTGCCATCGATCATGAGGCGAATCTCCGGCTGCATTGAAGACAGATGTATCGTATGTAAGTCACTGCCTCATTGCCGAATCGTAAATCCCGTGTGACATCTCTCTCACGTGAAAAGTTTACCGACCTGTAATGGCCACTTAACGCCGCTGCAACGGACGCGTGGTACCTTGAGGCCAATACAAATATTAAAAGGAGGATCCCATGGTGACAGTCGGCAATTTGATGCAGAAAGAAATGGTGACGGTGGACGCAGGCACGTCGGTCGTTGAGGCGGCGAAGTTAATGAGAGTCTGCAATGTTGAGAGCGTGTTCGTCGCGCGTCAAGCCCAGATCATCGGCATCGTGACCGAATCAGATATCGTCAAAAAGTTCGTCGGAGCGGAGAAGGCCGCATACTTCGTACCGGTTGAAAAGATCATGAGCAGCCCAATCCCAGGCATCGAAGAACGGCGGCCATTGACGGAAGCTGCAGACCTCATGGACAGGCATCGTACGCTCCACCTCGGTGTGACCAAAGGGGGTGCACTCGTCGGTCTGGTGTCCGTCCGTGACTTTCTACGACCGGTTTCTATCGATGACTTCTAGGCTCTGATTCCTCCTTACACCTACTGCCTCCTTGCGGAGGTAGCTCGCTCCCCCTCCCCAGTCGCCCCATCCCGTAATCGACCAGCCCACGAATTCCCCTCGACTCAGCGAGGGTTGCAATTCTCGCCCTTATGCGTTTAGAAAAAAGAATCGCTCCTTCCGCCATATAGGTCCTACGATGGCTCGATCCCACACAGCTTCTTCTCAGCAATGTTCCAACATCTCGTCTCACACTGAACGGGAAATCAAACTGGCCGTGGATGCCGGTTTCCGTCTTCCTCGGCTACCCGGTACCCCCCTACCTCGACGGCTACTGATCTCGACGTATTACGACACGGCCGCCTATGACTTAGCCCATGCACGGATTACCTTGCGCCATCGCATCGAGCAAGGGAAACACGCATGGCAACTCAAAATACCGTTGGGCAATGATCGGCAGGAGGTTGAGGTGGCCGGCGACCAGTCCGATCCACCTGCCACGTTACGCGGCTTACTGATTGTTCCTCTTGGACATCACAAACTCATTCCCATCGTGACGCTGCGAGTCTGGCGGACCGGCCTGCTCGTGCGCCATGCCCGAGTTGCAGTCGCTGAGATCGCCCTCGACTCGGTGTCGGTTATCAAAAACAGCCGGACCATTCAGCAGTTTCGCGAGCTCGAAATAGAACAACGACAGGGTGATGAGACATCGCTTCGTTCTCTTGAACGGCAGCTGCGCGAAGCCGGGGCGTCTGATCACGACGGACGGCCCAAGTTCTTTCGTGCCCTCTCGTTGCAGACTCCCACCCCAGCACCTGAACCGGACCCAAAAGCGCCGGTGGTTGAGCATGTGAAGTGGGCATTCACACAGCACATCAGGTGGCTCCTCGCCCATGATCCCGGCACGAGACTCGGGACTGAGAGCGAGAGTCTGCATCAGATGCGTGTCGCGACAAGGCGCCTGCGGGCGGTGCTTCGCACAGCTCGTCCAATCCTGTTGTCCGCATGGGTCGCTTCATTAGACCAGGAGCTCGATTGGTTGAGCGAGGTGTTGGGAACGGCCCGCGATCTCGATGTCCAGATTGCCTATTTTATGGAGGAATCTTCTGAATTGGACGCACGAGATCGCAAGCTGTTGGCCGACTTTATCTCCCATCTTCGATCTCAACGGGACGCCGTGCACCAGATGGTTCTAAGCGAACTCACCAGCACCCGATACCAAGATCTCATCAAGCGATTGCAACAAGCCGCACACGACCTTCCAGTCGTCGAGTCGTCACTCACTGTGCGCCAGCTCGCGAGGAGGGCCTTCAAGAAATTGCGCAAGGCCATCAGGGGTCTGAGAGCATCCCCCTCGGACATCGCGCTTCACAAAATCAGGATCAAGACCAAACGCGCCCGCTACGCCGCCGAATTGGCTTGCGCCTCGGTGGGCAAACCAGCCGTCCGTTTCATCAAGGCAGCTCGCTCAATCCAAGATCTGTTAGGTATCCATCAGGACGCGATTCAAGCCGAACGTCACGTCAGACAGTTCCTTAAGTACTCGACCAGCGTCCGCGCCGGATTTGTGGCGGGTCGCATGGTCGAACGTCAACGCCAACGACGCAAAGACGTCCGCAAGGATATGAAATCCCTGTTCAAGACGTTGCTAAAACGGGGAAAGAAGGCATGGGGATGAACGGGGTCAAGGCACCGTCACAATTGTCGGTGCACGGTCCAGGACGAGCCCACGATTGGCACCCAACCGGCCGCCTCTTAAGAATCCTCACGTTTCTTGGCATGGGCTCGCTTGCCTAAGGTCCGCAGCTGCATCGGCTGAAGCCACCAGCATAGCCGACCTTGGCCCAGGCCGATTAAACCCTCTGATACGAGGCGCGCAGACCCGGCCTTCTTAAGTGGAAAGTTGGGAAGGGCTTTCCCGCAGAGCAACAGGCTCACGACTTTTCCAAGCTGAGGCTCACGTCTCACACAGACCACGACTGCATCAGACGGGAGCGTGCGGAGAAGCGTAACAACTTGTTCGGGTTTCGCTCCGACTGCCAATTCTTCTCGCGTCTGGCCCTTGAGAGTCGGACAGATGACCGCCCGTAGAAGCCTCGCTGTATCATCGGCCCGCACGAACGGGCTCGTAAACAGATGGATCGACTTACAGTCAACTGCCGCCAATCCTTTGGCAATCTGTCGAACACGTTTTTTCCTTTCTCCATAAGAGGAAGATTCTCCTCCTCACCTTCCCATTCATCAGGCTCTACGGCAATCCCGTGACGAACCAGAATACATTCCATAATCCTCCCTCAACATCGTGTGGCATGAGCCTAGCACACAGAGGCCATGGATTTAACACAGGTTTTACCTGTTCGTGACTGCTCCGGAACGATAGTCCGATACCCTCATGTTAGCGAAAACGGAAAGAAAGGACGCCATGCCAGTACTCGAAGCGGCTCGTCTGTTTGACGGTGGAGTTCTGAGGCAGCGGCTCTCCAACCTCGATCTCTTAGAAGTCTGGAACTGGGGCATCAAAGGGGTACTCAGCCTGGTGATTCTGACACTGTTGACTGCCATCACCGGCGGCGCACTGATGACCTTTTGGGAGATTCGACTACTCATCGATCATTCAGCCGAAGTTGTCCTACGCCAGGTCATCGTCAACACGCTTATGTTGTTGGCACTCGTCGAAGTATTCAAAACCACCGTCACCTACTTCCGGGAGGGGCGCGTCAAGGTGACTTTCATCGTGGATACGATCCTGGTCGTCATGCTGACCGAGGTGATCTCCCAATGGTTCAAGGGAGGAGACTGGCAGCCACTAGCGATCCTCTGC
>JAAUPT010000095.1 GCA_012032965.1 Nitrospira sp. | reverse complement strand
GGGGGGGCAGGAGTATTGCTTCTGCAGCAAAAAGTGTGCGGTGACGTTTCGGAGCCAACACCCGGTGTAAAAGATCGTTAAGGAGCCTGAGGCAAGTTACAGAGTGGGGGAAGGATCTACCGGATTCAGTCATGCTGCTCGGCTAGCAGCCCGAGTAGGAGTAATCCGACATTTTTTCATCTTTGTCAAACTTCAATGTGATCTGACATTGGTTGGGGGTGAAGTTGAAAAATGGTGGGCCTGATTTTCCACCTGCAATGCGATAGTACGTCCAGGTTTCACCCCCAAGAAACGAGAAGCTTTACCGTCTGGAGTTCCCCAGTTCTTCTCGAACCAGGCTTTATTCTTCCCTTGGAGCTCAGCTGGCTTAAGCGAAGCTTCCAGGTACGGATTATTCCCAGCGCAGGCCGTGATCATAACGCAGAGGAACAGCGCCCAGACAACTCGTTGCATCGAGAGATCTCCTGATGATGGTGGAACTCGTCCTTACCGATCGGAAAATTCTATCTCCCGCTCCGAAGCCTGTCAAACTTTCACGTCGATATGTTGCAGCAAAGTTGAGTTCCCCATACAATAGCCGATACTACCCCTATGAACCGACAAACTTCTCCTAAGGAAAGGGACGACCATGAAAATTTACCTTGATACGGCAAACGTGAAGGAAATCCACGAAGCGGCAAGTCTTGGATTACTCGATGGAGTGACGACGAATCCTTCCTTGGTCGTCAAGGAAGGGCGCAGCTTCAAGGAAATGCTGCAAGAGGTCTGCAAGATCGTAGACGGTCCGATCAGCGCCGAAGTGGTAAGCGTAGAGGCGGACGCCATGGTAAAGGAAGGCAAAGAACTCGCCAAGATCCATAAGAACATCGTGGTCAAGTGCCCGCTGATTCCGGAAGGGCTGAAAGCCACGAAGCGGTTGGCGGCTGAGGGAATCAAGGTGAACGTGACCCTCTGTTTCTCACCTACTCAGGCTCTGCTGGCGGCCAAAGCTGGCGCCTGGTGTGTATCGCCTTTCATCGGACGGCTCGATGACATCAGCTCAAGCGGATGGAGCTCATCCGACAGATTTTGACGATCTACAAGAACTATGACTATAAGACTCTCGTATTAGTCGCAAGCGTTCGGCATCCACAGCACGTGGTCGAGGCGGCGCTAGCCGGCGGACATATCTGCACCATGCCCTATAGCATCTTCCAGGCGCTGTTTAAACATCCGCTCACCGATTCGGGCCTGAAAAAGTTTCTCGACGACTGGAAGGCGAAGGGTCAACAGTAGCGATAGTAAAGACGGGCAACTTTTCTATGACTCATCAGTTAAGTTGCCCGTCCTGTATTGTTCAAAGCCACCTTTCCCCCTGCAGCTGACAGTCTTAAACCTCTCGAGAAATAGACCTGGATGAACGCTACCAACATTCGATAGTTCCAGACCTCCATGCAACATATTCATTGATCATTGATCGATCTACTTGCCTTCTGAAACACCGCGTGAAACATGCGGCGAGTCAGCTTTCCTGTAAATGTGTTTTGCTGGCTTGGATGATAGGAGCCGAGCAGGGTCACCCCCCAGGGTAGGGGATAGGCAACCCCATGTCCGAACTTGGGGATTGGAGAGGGAATAGCACGTTCATGTGTCCTGCACGTTTTAAGATAATGATCGAAGGCGATCTTTCCCAGCGCAATCACCACGCGGTGATTCTTTAGGAGACGAACCTCTTCCTGCACGAATCGGCTACACCGTTCGAATTCATCCGGCAAAGGTTTATTGCCCGGTGGGGCACAACGTACCGTTGCCCCGATATAGCAGTCCGTCAACGCTAAGCCATCATCTCGGTGGGTTGATGAAGCCTGGTTGGCGAATCCATACCGATGCAACGCGTCATACAGCCAATCTCCACTCCGGTCACCGGTGAACACGCGTCCCGTCCGATTCCCTCCATGTGCCGCAGGTGCGAGCCCGAGCACGTAGAGCCGCGCTTGAGGATCTCCGAAGCCGGGCACCGGACGGCCCCAGTAAGTCCACTCACGATATTGCTTCCGTTTCTCTCGAGCAATCGCCTGTCGATAGTCGACCAATCGGGGACAGGCCGTACAGTCACAGATAGTGCCGTTCAAAATCCTTAACGCACTCATACGGGTCGCAGTCTAGCATGAACGAGAACCCTATTCTGCTTGCTGGCATTTGGGTCAGCTGATAGCATAACCACGCATTTGTTGTAGTGCTTGATCACGTAGGTAATAGAGGAGCTTACGAATGCTGACGCGTGGAACCCAATCCATTCTTTGTGCGATCGGAATCGTCTTCACTATCCTGATAATACACGTGCCTGCACAGGCGACATCAAGCCCTGAGGATAAGAATACCCAGAAATCCGAGACCGAGAAGGAGCTTCTACTGCTAGATCAGCTGGACTCCCAGTCCGATCCGGAAGACCGTTTGGTCATTCTTCCGGAAATCAAGCGAGAGGGAGAGCGGTTCTTCCTGAGTTCCTTTAAGCTCCCCGATAAGATTACATTCGCAGGGCTCCCGGTTCCCTTGGACAACTGGCAAGTACGGGAGCGGATTGAATACGAATTCTATCAATTCTTGGAAGACCAAGGCGAAAGCATCATCCTCGCCAAACGTACCGGCCGCTGCTTCCCCCCCGCGGAAAAACAATTGGCCGATACCGGTTTGCCCGATGATCTCAAGTACATGTTGCTGGTCGAGAGCAAATGTATCTCGGCGGCCTATTCCAAAGCCAAGGCCTCAGGTCCCTGGCAATTCATTCCGTCCACCGGACGTCGCTATCGACTCAAGAGCGACGCCGTCCGCGATGAGCGTCGGAATCTTGAAATGTCGACCGAAGCAGCAGTGAAATACCTCAAGTATCTCAAGCAATACCAGGATAACGATTGGTTCTTAGCTATGGCCTCGTACAACGCCGGCGAAGAGCGGATTCGCAAGTTGCTTAAATCACAGAATATTACTGACTATTGGAAAATGCACGGGCCGCGCGAGACCATGCGCTATGTCCCGCGGATCATTGCCGCCAAAGAAATCTACTCTCAGCCGGAGAAATATCTTGGGCTAACCAAGGACGATCTCTATATACCGCTCGAGACCGAAACCATCACGGTGAGAGTGAAAGAGTCTCAGCGTGCCCTGACCTCCATTGCACAAGAATTCGGCACCTATCTTCTCGAACTCAAAATGTTGAATCCTGAATTCAAGAAGGATATGCTGCCTCGCGGTAACTATCAAATTCGCGTACCTCGTCAAACCTGTCCGAGTCGTTGTTTTAAACAAGAGAAGACGCCGTAACATTCACGCTCATGAAGCTTCGGTTGCCCCCATCCTCTGCCCAATCACTTGTTCGCAAGCTGATCACCGCGGGGCTGGATGCGGCTGATCCCTATCGTGCCCTGCTCGATAGGTCTCGCTTAATGGCCACGCACTGCAAGTGGGAGGAAGAATTTACAACCTTTCACAGGTTGATCGAGTGATCGCAGTCGGTGCCGGCAAGGCATCGGCCAGAATGGGGCAGGCATTAGAAAGAGCCCTTGGCCCAAGGTTGGAAGATGGACTGGTTATCGTCAAGACAGGGCATACCCTCCCTACAAAACGGATTGCCGTTCTTGAAGCCGGCCATCCGATTCCTGATCGTGCCGGTCTTCATGCGACTCAGCAGCTCCTGAGTTTGGTCAAAAGCCTGAACCCTCGTGATCTCCTATTGGTTCTATTGTCTGGGGGTGCGTCAAGCTTATTACCAGCTCCAGTACCCGGCGTGACGTTGACTGATAAACAACGGACCACACGACTGCTTCTCCGAAGCGGTGCGACGATCAACGAGATCAATATCGTCAGGAAACATCTTTCGCTGGTCAAAGGGGGCGGGCTAGCGTCTTGCACCCACGCGAAGATTGTTGCCCTAATTCTTTCAGACGTCATCGGGGATGACCTTGGCTCGATCGGCTCCGGACCCACAGTTGGAGACCCCTCCACCTTTGCCGACGCAGTGGGAGTGTTGAAGCGTTACAGCATCTGGCGCTCTGTGCCCGCCGCAGTGCGCCACTACTTGGGCCGTGGTCAAAAAGAAGCCGTACCTGAGACCCTCAAACCGGGTTCACGACGTGTACGTTCCGTGCACCATCAGATCATCGGCAACAATCAAATCATGGTGGAGGCGGTCTCGCATAGCGCCGACATGATGGGCCTTCGCACCATACAATTTTCCGCCGCCATCATGGGCGAGGCTAGTTTAGCAGCAAAGCGATTGACTGCCCTTGCCAAAACAATTGCCACTGGGCACCGAATTATGAAGCGCCCATGCTGCGTGGTGGCAGGGGGTGAAACGACGGTCACGGTCACAGGGAAGGGAAAAGGCGGACGTGCCCAGGAATTCGCTGCTGCCGCAGCATGCGAGATTGCAGGCCTTCCAAATACCTGGGTTGTGGCTCTCGGCAGTGATGGAACCGATGGGCCGACGGACGCGGCGGGAGCGATTGTCAGTGGAGAAACACTCGCACGAGCAAAGAAACTCGGCGTCGATCTCTACTCTGCCGTGAATCGACATGATACTTATCCTGCCTTGAAGAGGCTTGGATGTCATATCCATACCGGTCCCACCGGGACGAACGTCAATGACCTTTACCTCCTTCTCCTTCTCTAGCTACTATCCCACCCCATGACACGTCCCTTCATCCTTGCACTGTCTCAGTGTACCGATCTGGATCTGGCCGGTGGCAAAGCTGTTGGATTGGCTCAGCTCATCGCAGCAGGCTTCTCTGTCCCTCACGGGGTTTGTCTCACCACAGAAGCCTACAGGCAGATCCTACATGCATCAGGCTTTATCGATCACGAAATGTGGGCTATGGTCCACCGGCTAACCGACAATAAACGAGGATCTGCCTTGGCCAGGTGCCGGGATCGGATCAAAGGGATTGAGATTACCCAACTTGCCAGTCAATGGCAGACGACGCTCGAAACGCTTCGTCGACCTCCGAGTGAGCGCTGGGCCGTCCGATCGTCCGCTACGAACGAGGATGCGACTCAAACCAGCTTCGCCGGGCTTTATCGCACCCACCTCGGCGTAGCTCTATCTGACATCGAAGCGGCTATCAAAGACCTCTGGACCTCGCTATGGGAAGAGCGTGTGATCAACTACATGGCTCAGCAGTACCGCGTCACGCCCCTAGAATGGCAGTATTGATTCAACCGATGGTCACTGCGCAGACAGCTGGAGTGATGTATTCCATCCATCCTGTGACGGGTCGACGCAATCAGGTGATGATTAACGCCATACCTGGACTGGCTGCACCATTGGCTGACGGCACGATCACTCCAGACCAGTACGTCGTGGACGTGGCAAGCGATGGAGAACCAATACGGATTCGCACACGCGTGCTGGCTGAGAAGTCTCAACGGTTTTCGGTCTCGCATGAGGGGCTACGGACAGATCTGCTCGAAAAATGGACTCAGCACCGCTCCTCGCTGACAGATAGTCAGCTTTTTTCTCTCGCCAGGACTGCCAAACAAGTCGAACAGGCCCTGAGACGGCCTATGGATATCGAGTGGGCATTCGACTCCCAACAGCTCTGGCTCGTGCAGGCGCGGCCAGTGACGAACGTCCGCACTCCGTACGCCCTTACCAACGATGACTGTGAGTGGTCACGGACAAATTTCAAGGAGACGCTGCCCGAACTACCGAGCCCACTGAGTCTCTCGTTTCTTGAACAGTTTATGGACCGCTACATCCTTGCGCACTATCGCAGGCTGGGGTGCCGGATCCCAGACAGCCTCACATCGGTCCGCATACTGAGCGGTCGTCCCTACTTGAACGTCACCCTCTTCCACATGTTGGTCGCTCAACTTGGCGGAGATCCGTCCATGAACGCGGAACAGATGGGGGGTCAATCGCCGCAAACCGTCCCCTCAGTAATGCCGCTCAATGGGTCGGCTCTGGCGCGGGCCGGGTGGTTGATGTGGGCAGAGATGCGAAGGGTTGAACGTGTTGGCCCCCGACTATTTCAAGAGATGAAGGAACTGGCTGCAACGTATACCCGTGATCGCGTCCTCTCTCTTGCCGTGGATGAACTTGTCCCTCAGTTGAATGCGCTCGGTCCTTGGCTGCAGGGCCGCGAAGTCACCTTTGGTATTGCTGGCGGGGTCGGACAGTGTCTAACAATTTTCAGCCGTATCCTACCTCGCTGGCTGGGCCCCGATTGGAGAGAGCTGTTGAACGCAGCTCTTCAGGGACAAGGCACCGTCATCAGTGCCCAGCAGATTCTCCGTCTCGCTGAACTCACGGATATCGCTCGAGAAGAACCGAAAGCGAGGGCATTTCTCACAGCGGAGGATGGGAGACTTCGACATTTCGCTCAACACTTGCAAACACAAAGTTCCTCCGCGTTCTTCACGGACTATTTGCAAGATTATTGGTACACGTGGTGTAGGCGAACTCGGAATGTCATGTCGCCGCGTCTGGCAGAGAATCCTGAGAAACGATATTAACGATTCTCCGCACACAACTTATCTCGGATTCTTCTTCTCGTGAGGCGATTCTTGCGCGTCAGGAGAAAACAAGAGTCGCCGCGCTAATCAAGATTAAAGAGCGACTCGGTTGGCGTTTCGACAGATGGATGGTTTTTTCATGGTGCTACCGAAGACTCTGTCGCTTCTTTGCCCTGCGAGAGGCGAATCGGCATCATTTGATGTATTACTTAACTGCAATCCGTACCCTTCTGTTACGACTCGGTGAACTCCTGGTGTCGCAGGGTCACCTTGATCAGCGGGATGAC
>JAAUPT010000094.1 GCA_012032965.1 Nitrospira sp. | reverse complement strand
GACCGGGGCGTGAGAGGCATTCGCACGAAGTCGTCGTCGCTGCCGATGGCCAGATAGTCGGGCATGACGCCGAGCACGCCGCGAAGGGTCTCCCCTTTGCCGCTGTCGTACTTGATAAGTACCTCTTGAAAGCGGCGTAGAAAGTTGGGGATGTTTCCGCTGCTTATCTCGCGGAAGGCGGCTTCCTCCCGCTGGTCGAGGTCCATCTCGGCTGCGGCAATGACCGCCTCGATGACTTCGTATAGATAGACAGGATCCGACCGGCTGGCATCCATCGGGGAAAACTCGACGTCGTCGACATAGCCGCGAGCCCGCCTGGACCATGCTCCACGGCACGTGTTTGGCCTGCTCGCGAGTCATTCGAAACTGGTGCTTGAGGTGGATATCGGACGTCGATAAAAATGTGTGGATGCGCACCCTTGAGGCCCCTTTCAAGGCTTCCCAGGCTCGGTCAATATCCTCCGGACGTGCTCGCGCAAGACTGCAGATCGTCGGCCCTTCGACTTCTTGAGCGATCCGCCGGACTGCCTCGAAATCTCCAGGTGAACTATAGGCGAATCCCGCTTCGATGATATCGACACCGAGCCTCGCCAGCTGTTTGGCCACCATGACCTTCTCTTCTACGTTCATGCTGGCGCCAGGCGATTGCTCGCCATCTCTCAATGTCGTATCGAAAATTCTGATCTTGCGTGCCATGTTTGACCTCCGATCACAAGCGACTGAAAAAGTCCATTCGGCAAGCCCGCAAGGCATGAAACCCCTGACGCGCACACAGTTGGTACGTTGAAGGGGCACATGAATGGGACTACAGTGGGAAGGCTTTTTTCAGCAACCTGCAAAAACACAAAAGCCTTCATCCCACTCAAACAGGGACGAAGGCTTGACTCGCGCTCCGTGGTACCACCCTGATTCAGCCTGAAACCAGACTTGGTCGTTCAGGCCCTTCTTTAGGCCCCTTACGGGGGCGAAACGGAATCTCCTACCATCTGTTCGGAGATTCGGCTCGGAGGCGAGTTCGACGGGATCTAGGCTGGTTTGCACCACCCACCAGCTCTCTATGAGGATATCCAATACCCTGCTTCTAGATTGCTCGCCTACTACTCCTCGTCTTAGCCGTTCGACGCTTCGAGATTTTTCCTGCTGTCCGCTGTTACGATCTTGTCTCAATCGGCGATGGGTCGACTTTCCCAACACTCTTTTCCCGGCAGACGGAGCAACCAACGAAAACAACTTTTCGACCGGCCCCATCAGTGCATACCCAGCGAAGACGACAAAGAGCATGACAGCCGGCAACGCCGCCACCATCATCAACGCGAGAATCCCCCAGACGAGATAGGTGATGTGCCGGTGGCCCTTGAATTTGAGCTCTTTGAAGCTGCGGTATTTGATCGTACTGACCATCAGGAACGCTAGCACCAAGGTCATGATCAAGACCACGATCGGCTTGGCTTCCGCTCCCATCTTGAGAATATAATGATCGAAAACCACCAGGGAAGCCACCACTCCGGCTGCGGCTGGAATCGCAAGCCCGGTAAAGTATTTGCCGTCGGCTAATGCAACGGTGGAGTTGAATCGCGCTAATCGCACAGCTCCCATCGCCACAGTAGGCAAACATCACCGCAACACCGAACGTTCCTTGTCCGCTCAACGCCCAGGAATAGATCAACAGACCCGGCGCGACGCCGAACGACACCACATCGGACAACGAGTCATACTCCAGACCGAATTGGCTCGTACTATTAGTCAGGCGCGCCGACTTCCCATCAAGGACATCAAAAATCATCGCGACGAGGATCGCAATGGCCGCTTCCAAGTAGTTGGCGTTGAAGACAGACAGGATGGCATACACTCCGCAAAATAAATTGCCGGTCGTAAACAGATTCGGGATGAGGTGCATGGCGGCCTTACGCCGCTTCCCTTCCTTTCCAAATGAATTTTTGAAGCCTGCCGTTTTCATGGCAACTCCCCCACGATCGTTTCGCCACCTTTCACTCGATCCCCGATCGCCACACGAACTTTGCTCCCGATCGGAAGAAAGGTATCCATTCGTGACCCAAAACGAATCAATCCGAATCGCTCACCTCGGATCGCCTGATCCCGCGGAGAGACCCAAGACACGATACGCCGAGCGATCAATCCTGCCACTTGAACGCACAGCACCTTAATGCCATCGTGAGTCTTGATCATCACAGCGTTCTGCTCGTTTCTCAATGTCGCCTCTGGCTTGCTGGCGACCATGAACAGACCCGGCTGGTACTGTACATCCTCGATCATCCCATCACAGGGCATCCGGTTGATGTGGACGTTGAACACATTCAAAAAGATCGTGAGCCTGATACTGCGCTCTTTCAAGTACCGTGGCTGCGAACTCTTCCTCGATCGCAATGACCTTCCCATCGCCGGGGGCGATGATAAGATTCTGGCCTTGTGGGACGACTCTGGCTGGATTCCTGAAGAACCAGGCAGAAAAGAGCGTCGCACCGGCGCCGAGAAACGCCAAGACCGGCCAGCCCAACCACCCAGCCAGCAGTGTAACGCCGGCTGGCGCTGCGATGAAGGGAATTCCTTCTTTAGCAAATGGGATACCGACAGCATGATCCGCCACGGAATTGCCTCAGTTCTTGGTTTTGTCGACCAACTGATCCTTTTTAAGCCACGGCATCATCGCCCGCAGTTGAGATCCGACCGCCTCAATGGGATGCGCTTCGCCTTTGGCGAGCAGCGCATTGTAGACCGGGCGATTGGCTTGATTCTCAAGGACCCACTCCTTGGCGAATCGCCCGGTCTGGATCTCATCGAGAATCTTCTTCATTTCCTGCTTGGTCTGTTCCGTGACGACACGCGGGCCTCTGGTCACATCTCCATATTTCGCGGTCGTGCTGATGGAGTAGCGCATATTCGCAATCCCACCTTGGTAAATGAGATCGACGATAAGTTTCACCTCGTGCAAACATTCAAAGTAGGCCATCTCTGGTGAATAGCCAGCTTCGACCAAGGTCTCGTACCCGGCTTGAATCAATGACGTGAGCCCCCCGCAGAGCACCGCTTGCTCTCCGAAGAGATCGGTCTCGGTCTCTTCACGGAAATTCGTTTCAATGACGCCGGCGCGTCCTCCGCCGATGGCGCTTGCATAGGCTAATCCAACCTGCTTCGTGGTACCACTGGGGTCCTGATGGATCGCCAGCAGACAGGGGACGCCGCTGCCCTTCGTATACTCGGAACGGACCAGGTGCCCAGGCCCCTTGGGGGCCACCATGAAGACATTGATGGAGGCCGGCGGCACGATCTGCCCAAAGTGAATATTGAATCCGTGCCCGAACGCCAAATAGGAGCCGGGCTTAAGATTGGGCGCAACTTCCTGCCGGTAGATGGCCGCTTGTGCTTCATCAGGCGCCAGAATCATCACGACATCGGAGGCTTTCACCGTATCGGCGACAGGCATGACTTTGAGTCCGCTCTGCTCAGCTTTTTTCCAAGACGCTCCTTCGCGCAACCCGATCACCACACTAACACCGCTTTCTTTCATGTTCAGCGCATGCGCATGCCCCTGACTTCCGTAGCCAATCACGGCTACCTTTTTATTTCGAATCTGCTGAGGATCGGCATCCTTATCGTAGTAGATTTTCATGGCACACCCTTTCACGCATCCAGTCAGTATATAACAAAGAATCGCACTCCGTAGGGCACTACTCGCGAGCCACTTTCTTCGCTTGAGCAGCAGTTGAACGGACTGGTTCACGGGCAACAGCGACCCGGCCAGTGCGGACCAAATCCTTGATCCCAAGGGGCTGGAGCAGGTTGATGATCGCCTCGATCTTCCTGGAATCACCGGATACTTCGATCGTGTAGGTCGTCGGGGTTGAATCAATCACGTTCGCCCGAAAGATGTCCACAATCCTGAGCGCCTCAGCTCGATCCTGGTCCTTCGTATGGACCTTGATGATCGCGGTCTCCCGCGAGACAAACTCCGTTTCATTTAAGTCGACGACCTTGATCACATCGATGAGTTTGTTCAGTTGCTTCACAATTTGCTCAATAATCCGCTCGTCGCCCGACGTCACAATCGTCATCTGCGACATAGACGGATCGAGCGTTGGGGCAACCGACAAACTTTCAATGTTGAAACCTCGCCCGCTGAATAGCCCGGCAACACGGGACAGGACCCCAAACTTGTTTTCAACAGTCACTGAAATAATGTGTTCCATCTTTTTGAGTACTGAGAGCCGAGTCCGATCATTCAGTGCTGAGCGTTTCTCGCTCAGCACTCCCCCTTACGCTGTGAGCACTGTGTCTTTATCTTCCGGAGTAACCTTTGTCCCTCCGGATTGTTTCTTCTTCAACTCCGGTGGATCTTCCAGAATCATCTCGTGATTACACCCACCGGCCGGGATCATCGGATAGCAATTCTCATAGGGATGGGTGGGAACATCCACGATGACCGGTTTGTCCGTCGACAAGGCCTCTTTCAACACAGCATCGAGATCACCGACCTTCTTGACCCGCAATCCCACCGCTCCATAGGCATCCGCCAGCTTGACAAAATCAGGAGTCGTATCCAGATAACTCGACGCATAGCGCCCTTCGTAAAAGAGATCTTGCCATTGCCGGACCATCCCGTGAAATCCGTTGTTCAGGATGATGATCTTCACCGGCAACTTGCTTACCACCGCTGTAGCCATTTCCTGCATGTTCATCTGAATACTGCCGTCTCCGGCAATACAGAGAACCAGCCGATCCCGGAAGGCCGCCTGCGCACCCATCGCGGCGGGGAACCCAAAACCCATGGTCCCTAACCCACCCGAGGTCAACCACCGATTCGGCTTGCCAACTTGAAATACTGTGCAGCCCACATTTGGTGCTGCCCGACATCGGTCGAGACGATCGGATCCCGGTCCTTCGTCAGCTCATACAACCGCTTCACGACCTGCTGCGGCTTGATCGGCCCATCCTTCTCTTGGTGGTACGTCAATGGGTGAGCCTGTTGCCATTCTCTGATCTGATCCCACCATGGTTTCCGAAGCTCTTTCTGCTCGCCGTTGACCGTCGCGCGTAAGATTTGGTTCAACTCACGAAGCACTGTCTTGCAGTCTCCGACGATCGGAATATCGACATGGATATTTTTCCGAATGGATGTCGGGTCAATATCGACATGAATAATCTTCGCATAAGGGCAGAATTCCGACACCTTCCCCGTCACCCGGTCATCAAACCGTGCGCCGATGGCGATTACCAGATCGGAATAATGCATGGCCATATTGGCCTGATACGTGCCGTGCATGCCAAGCATACCCATGGAAAGGGGATGTTCTCCGGGAAATACTCCGAGCCCCATCAGCGTCATATCCACGGGGATCTGCGTCATCTCCGCCAATTCAATCAGCTCCTGTGAAGCTGCGGAGAAGACCACACCGCCACCGACATACAGAATCGGCTTCTTGGCCTTCATGATCGCTTCGGCTGCCTGCTTGATCTGCCACTTATTGCCATCGTAAGTCGGGTTGTACCCGCGGATCGAGACGGAATTCGGATAGGTGAATTCTGCCTTGGCCATCGACACGTCTTTTGGGATGTCGACGAGCACCGGCCCCGGGCGACCTGTTGTCGCTATATAAAACGCCTCTTTGATCGTACTGGCCAGATCGTTCACGTCTTTGACGAGGAAATTGTATTTTGTGCAGGGGCGACTCAACCCGACATTGTCCGCTTCCTGGAACGCATCGTTCCCGATCAAATTGGTGGGGACTTGGCCGCTGAAACACACCAGCGGGACAGAATCCATATAGGCATCGGCCAACGCCGTAATGACATTGGTCATGCCGGGGCCGGACGTGACCAGGCACACGCCTGCCTTCCCAGTGGCTTTGGCATATCCCTCCGCCATATGGCCCGCACCCTGTTCATGGCGCGTCAAAATCACTTCAACGTCCTTCTGCTGATGGAGAGTATCGAAAATCTTCAAGACGACTCCGCCAGGAAGCGCGAAGACGGTCTTCACACCTTCACGCTTCAGGCATTCGATGAAGATTTCAGCACCGGTGAGTTTCATGACAACCCTCCCTCCAACTGCATGATACGATCTGCCTCCAATAGTCAGATATTAAAAGGACACGCCCGGCGAAGGACGCATCATCATGCAGAAATGTCTTTGAAATCAAGGGGAAAGATTTATGATCCTAGCATCCCCATTAAGACCCGTCAATACAGCGCCACGTGAATCACCGAGAGTACTGGCCACGACGCGTTTTAGAAGAAGCGTGAGCGGAAGACCTGTAAGCCGGATTCTGTCCTGCAAAGAAGTTTCCCTCATTGCCTGGATGATCATTTCTCTGGGATTCGAGTTACCTCGAACCTCAAGCGACCTACCCGAAGACCTCGACCGGGCCAGTCGGTGTGCAGGACCCCGTAAAGAGTCCGACACATGTCTTCCTATTTGGCCTTGCACCGGGCGACGCTTACCGTGCCAGTGATGTCACCACCACCGCGGTGGGCTCTTACCCCACCGTTTCACCCTTACCTGAGCCGCAGCAACCAGATGGGATCCTATTGCCTTGGCCATCGGCGGTTTGATTTCTGTGGTGCTGGTGTCGGATTGCTCCGCCTGGGAGTTACCCAGCGCCCTGCCCATGGAGTCCGGACTTTCCTCTCGATGGAAACCCACCGAGCGACCATCCAATCTTCCACCCACGCCGAATCAGTATAAAGAATGAAGTTGGCCGGTAACAAGCGGACTGGTATGTCTTGTCTGCGATTGACCCGAGGCCGCAGAGCGTTTACCTGCCACCAACCTCTGG
>JAAUPT010000093.1 GCA_012032965.1 Nitrospira sp. | reverse complement strand
CCGATCAGCGCCTCCAAAGTCGCGGGGTCGCCCAAGTCCGCAAGAGTCTTCGCTGCCTCCTCACGGGTGGCATCGTCCACGTCTTCAAGCGCTTCTAAGAGATCTTCCAGTGCGTCAGCCATTGTTTGGTTGTTGCTCGTAGTAGGGGTCGCGTTGTCCGCCGTGAGGGTACATCCGTTTGCACGACACGACCAGGGTCTGGGTCCCACGGCCACCCACACACTGATCCAATGATGCTGAGAAATCGAGCGTGCCGTTCAGATTGACGGTAAAGGGAAAGTCGAAGGTGAAGCCGATGAACTTGTACTTGCCCGGACGCAACTGCAATTCGCGAAGTTCCGAGGTCTTGGGAGCATCGAGCGACTCGGGGTCGAATTCCAGATGGAAGGGGTGATGCCCGGTATCTGCCACCATGAAGTGGGCACCAACTTCGTGGCATCGATGGTAATTGGGTGTTCTTTGAGATGAGCCGGTGGCTCTCCGGCAAAGCTCCCTTGGGCAGAAGCAAGCGTCAGCAAACCGGCCAGTGCCCATCCAAATACGAGGAGTCGCCGTCGTATCACAATGTCGTCGTGCATGGAGCGTTAACGTTTCTTCGCGCGCGGTACAGTGCGCTTAGCCTTCGCGGTGGTTTGAAAGATTTCTTCCACGACCTTACTGTCCCATTCGGTGTGGGTCTCGAGCTTGAGGATTCGCATCACCGTGGCTCCGGTGTCGATGATGGACACCGGCTGATGAATAGTTTGGCCGCGCTTGATCCCGGCACCTGAGACGATCCAGGGAACGACCGGTGCGTCGACTGGTGGAGTCTCAGCGCCGGGGTCGGTTCCCTTCCCACTGAGAGTTGTGACAAGGACAGTGGTGCGGTCCAAAAGCTTGTGGTGCTTGAATAGATCAAGAACGGATTGCATCGAGGCGTCGACGGTTTGCAGGGCCTCTCGATACTCCTTTGAATTCCAGCCGTGCGTCACACCGGCTCTACCTGCCTCTGGAAGATGAACCACCAACAAATGGGGCAATGCGAGCACCGCGTGGCCGTAGCCGTGCCCACTGGTGGCCTTCTGGAAATACTGCTGGATGTAGGCGACGAGTTTTTGAGGGCCGCACTCGGGCCGCAACGCTCCGCAGAGTTGATAGTCGGTATAAGGAGTGGGCTTAGCCAGCTGATAGAGGGACTCTTCCATGAAAAAGATGGCACTATCGCGGCCTCCGCTCAAATCCAGATAGTCGAAGAGACTGGGTGGGCGCGGGTAGCCTCGGCTGAATTCAAAGGAGTTCCAGGTGATTCCATGTTTTTCTACCGGCATGCCGGTAATCAGTGAAGCCATCGTCGGCAATCGCAGGGCTGGCTCGACCCCGCCGGCGGTCCATGTGACCGACCCTTCCTTGATTAGCTTCTTCAGGACCGGCATCGCAGCGCCCTTGAGCGAATCGTGGCTAAATCCCTCCAGAACGAAAAGGACGACATGTTTTGCTTGAGGGACAGAAGCAGGAGCCTTCTTGCCGGCTGGGGTGGCCGCATTGAGGCGGGCTGGGATCCCGATTTCAAGCAATAGGGCCAGCAACCCGAGAAGGATCAACGAAAAACACCGAGAAGGAGGTAGCATGACGAAAAATAATCCTCATGTTTGCAAGTAAGGGAACTGGTACCCTAACATGCAAATTTTCTGGAAGGCAAGGTGGGGCAACGCCTTAGCAGAATGCTGGCCAGACTACGTTCTGGGTGTTAAGCTGAAAACATGACGGTTACCGCTACCTCTTGCGACGGAGTTCTTCTTATAAAGAATTAAAGGGTAGGTGATGTCCGGTCGAATTTATCAACCGTCTTTCCCCCCGAGCCGCCTGCCGAGGAATCTTTTTCACTCTTTTACTTGTTGCCTCACGCTCGCGACGATGTTTTCAGCCGTACCCTCGGCGCTGGCTGACATCCGGGTTGTCACTGCACAGGGCGAACATCGAATGGGGAACCGTGATACCCGCGAAGATGCGATCAGGCTCGCGACCGAAGCTGCCAAACGGAACGCGCTCGAGCAGGTTGCAACGTACCTAGAAAGCGTCACGGTCGTCAGTGATATGGATGTGACCAAAGACGAAATCCGTACCTACACAGCTGGATTAGTGATCGTGCTCAATCAGCAGATCTCCACAAGCCTTGATGGCGATGTCGTGGTGATAAAAGCGGACCTCCTGGCGCAGATGGACACGGACGAAGTGGCGCAGGCGATCACGGCACTTCGCGAGAACGAAGATGCCCGTGCCCAGTTGGTGGCCATGAAGCAGGAGAATGAACAGCTTCAAGAAGAGCTGAACACTGTAAATCACGCCTTGGGCAGCGCGTCGACACCCGACCAAGTCCAGCAGGCTGCGCAAAAGCGGAAGGAAATCCTCAATCGCGTACAATCGAACGCCATGGTGTCGCAGGCCTGGACGAATTGGATCTTGGTCTCGCCGGCTGGCATTCCTCAAGGCCTGCTGAATAGCGCGAGCGGTCTCTCTCCAAGTAACCCGCATGTCATTATCGCGCAGCAGATCATCACTGGCAGGCAACCCCAGGCTCCACCTCAACCACCGAGGCCTGGGAGTAGGCCTGGTCGGATGCCGAGCCATGAGCTCATCCCACCTCCTGGTGGGTCGGGTGCGCCTCGTCCGTTCAATGAAATCATTCATGGTAGTCCTCGGTCACAGCAGCCACGCTCTCAGTATAGGTGAAGATCGTTCTTGGGGATATTGCGGAAAGGCGTTGCGTCCGTGGAGAAACGCATTGGCGAATAAATTTGAAACTATCGCTGTTCTTGCTGCCCTCTGGATCGTCGGGGGAATGGGGCTTGCGGCACAGGCAGGTGAAGCCGGTCACGGTGCGTATTCTGCGGATCAGCATTGGATCGGCAAGGGCCAGGGCGATCTCACCAAAGGTAAGGTGGTGTGCCAGCGTGTGTCGGAGCTTTCAGCCAGGACCGATTTAGCCAAGCAAATTCGCGTCCTCGTGAAAGAACATATGGTCGACCGGGTCCGTGAACGATCGGGGCGCGAGAGCGAGCAGGATATCGAGCTGACTCGCGAGGAAATCGTTCAGGAATACTTGCAAGACGTGAAGATCGTCGACCGCCGAATCGATGAAGAGAATAAGATTTGTACCGCCACCGCTATCATGCCGAAGAGCCACGCTCAATTGAAGTCAACCACAGATCAAGAATCCAACCCGACTCGCCTTCCATAATCGTCCCCGTGGTGTTGTTGCAGCCTCGAACCGATATCGGATATGTAATTCACTATGCCGGTTGAGAATAACCTCCAGCACGATGAGCTGTCGCGAAAGAGCCCGGGTGAGCGGCTGGTTGTGATTGACCTCGCCGATATTATCCCGCCGGAATCGCCGGCCTGGGTCGAGGCCATAGCCGAGTGTGGGGTGCGTCTTTCTCAAGCCGGTGTTACAAGTATTCTCTTCCTTCATGGCTCACTCCATGGCACCGATGTGTTCGGTATACAGCGGTTGGACGAGGTGGGCGGGCTCAAGAGAGGGTACTCACGGGGTGTGTCTGGGCTCGATGCCCTACTCGCAGCCATGCGGGAGGAGACCAACGGCATTCCCTTGCTGCCTGGTGGGCTCAAGCCACCGCTTCTGGACAATGACGCGACAAAACATCTTCTGGATGAGCAGATCGGTGACGCGGGTAATTTCACCGAGGCCTATGTCGAATCGTTCAAGAAGGCCGTCAACAAGAAACTGGCCCAACCCATCTTCTGCCACAGGATGCTCTGGTCATGTGAACACCACCATCTTGGTCGGGCGTCGGCCGCCGTTTCTTTGCTCGCGCAACTGCATAGGCTTTGCAAGGAGCATAACCTCAGCAGGGGAAACCGAATTCTAATTCAGGCGCATGGGCAGGCCGGGCTGGTGCTGGCACTTGTGTCGAATCTTCTCTGCCCCACCCCGATTACCGGGCGGGCCAAGTTGTTGGATATTCTCACCGAGTATGCCGACCAGACGGCTCAGTCGGAGCTTACCAACACGATCAAACTCATCGCACCGCTGCTTGCGACAGGAGCACTGCTCAACGGAACCGCCCTTGACATCGTCACCTACGGGACTCCGGTTCGCTATGGGTGGGAGCCTTCCGGTATCGGGCACCTGCTTCATGTTGTGAATCACCGCAGTTTGCGGACAGATGGCAAGAGCTGGCTGGCCAAGATGGAGCTGCCGCAGATTACCATGGAGATGCCGATTGCCTGGGGCGGAGACTATCTTCAAGAACTGGCGGTGGCTGGCACTGATGCCGTCCCTCGGACAGAATCAGCCAAAGCAGCGAACAAACGGGTGTGGGAGATGGTCGAGCCGTACGATGGATTCGAACGTTGGCTGGAATGTGCCAGGCGCGCCGTGCGATTCCCTGGTGAAGGGCGCTGTCTCCTCGTTGATTACAAGGACAGCACCGGATCGACAAATCCTCGTGACCATTACTATGGCCACGCCGTCTATACGCGACGGCATGCCCTGCTGTTCAACACGATGCAGATTGTCCGTACCTTCTATGAATCTTAAGCATCATCCTTGTCGGTGCTGGAAGCCGTTACAGGTTCACTGCCACTACCGGATGACGCGTCGTGCGAATCCGGATTGAAGGCCGCCGGCAACACCTCTTCAACCCGTTCGGCTAGGATAAAGGTCAGCTCGTCTCGTACTTCCTGTGGGACATCCTTGAGATCTTTCTCATTGGCTTTCGGCAGGATGATCCGCTTGATTCCTGCGCGATGGGCCGCCAGCACTTTCTCTTTGATGCCGCCTACCGGCAACACGAGCCCGCTTAGACTGATTTCCCCCGTCATGGCTGTGTCGCTTCGCACGGCTTTCCCTTCGTAGGCGGAGGCCAGAGCAGTGGCCATCGTGATTCCAGCCGATGGACCGTCTTTCGGAATGGCTCCGGAGGGTACGTGGATATGGATTCCATTCCGTTTAAAACGCGAGATGTCCAAACCCATGCTCTCAGCATGCGACCAGAGATAGCTTCTCGCTGCCCGCGCAGACTCCTGCATGATATCGCCCAGCTGTCCCGTCAGCGTCAGCTCATGGCTACCGGGGAGTAGAGTGGTTTCAATATAGAGCACATCTCCACCAGTCGGGGTCCAGGCAAGACCGGTGGCGACGCCGGGAGGCAGAGTCTTCCTGGCTTCCTCCGGCATAAACCGTTCGGAGCCCAACCACGCACCAAGTATATCGGCCTGAATGGTGACCGGCTGTCGTGCCTGGTCTTCTGGGAGGTCGGCGAACGTCAAGGCTACTTTTCTGGTCAACCGTCCCAGCATCTGCTCGAGTTGGCGCACGCCGGCTTCACGGGTATAGCGCGAGATGACGAGGTTCAGGACGTCGTCCGTGAGCACCACTTCGCTATTCAGGATGCCAGCCTCCTTGAGCCGTCGCGGCCACAAGTAGCGACGGGCAATTTCGGCCTTTTCTCGCTCGCTGTAACCTTGAAGGCGGATGACTTCCATCCGATCCAACAGGGGTTGACTGATGGTGTCGAGGGTGTTGGCCGTGGTGATAAAGAACACCTTGGACAGATCGAAGGGGAGATCCAAGTAGTGATCACGGAATGTGTGATTCTGTGCCGGGTCGAGAATCTCCAACAGCGCTGCTGCCGGATCCCCTCGGAAATCGCGCCCCATCTTGTCGACTTCGTCGAGCATCAAGACCGGGTTATTGACCCCAGCACGTCGGATCGCCTGAATGATGCGCCCTGGTAATGAGCCAACGTACGTGCGGCGATGGCCACGCAGCTCGGCTTCATCATGGACCCCGCCGAGGCTGAATCGTTCAAAAGGTCCGGCCCATCGCCCTTGCAATCGACTGCCCCAGGCTCGTCTTGCCGACGCCGGGAGGACCGACAAGACAAAGAATCGGGGCCTTGGCTCTTGGGTTCAACTTCAAGACGGCCAAGTGTTCGACGATCCGTTCTTTCACCTCTTTGATGCCGTAATGATCATCTTCAAGCACCTGGCGCACGGTGGAGAGATCGAGATGTTCTTCAGACGCTTTCTTCCAAGGAAGTTCGAGGACCAGCTCCAGGTACGTCCGAAGAACCTGATGGTCCGGCGATGTCGGCGGCACCTTGCTTAACCTGGTAACTTCCCGCTCCACTTCCTTGCGAATATGGTCAGGCAAGTCTGCCTCGTTGATTTGCTTTTTCAGCCGAGACACCTCGTTCTCGTCGTCCTCGCCTTCGCCCAACTCCTGCTGGATGGCTTTCAGCTGTTCGCGCAGAATGTACTCTCGTTGGCTCTTGCCGATCTTTGTCTGTGCGTCTTTTGCGATCTTCTCCCGTAGCTGAAGTATTTGGAGTTCTTTCGAAAGTGCGGCGTAGAGACTGCGCAACAGCTCGAGGGTTGAGGTGCATTCAAGCAGGCGTTGTTCCTCTGTGACGTTGAAGTTGACCAAGGAGGCAATGCGATAAGCCAGCGAGAGGGAGTCGTCCTCATTGCTCAGCACTGCGCTGACTTCCTGGACACCCGGTGCTTCAATGAGTCGGGGAAGGTCGGACAGGAGTTCCTGGATGGCCCGATGCAGCGCTTGGACTTCAGGTCCGCTGTCGGAAGGACGCTCCAGCGTACGAACTCGAACCGTGGCATAGGGAGTGGACTGCTCTTCTTTTAGAAGCACGACTCGATCCAACCCTTGGACGAGGGCGTGAATCGTTCCTTCCGACGATTGGCCCAGTTGTTTGACGGTCGCCTTCGTGCCAATCGGATAGAGATCCGTCAATCCTGGTTCCTCAGTTTGAGGATCTCGCTGAGCCACGACCACGATCATCTTTTCTTCGGTC
>JAAUPT010000092.1 GCA_012032965.1 Nitrospira sp. | reverse complement strand
GCAACCCACCCGCCATCAACCGGGTCCGGATCGATGGAGTCACCGTCCCCAGATCTTCCCCGATGACCATGACTCGCTCCCGATGGCTTTCGAGAGCCAGAATACCCAGAAGATCTTCGGCCGGGTATTTCACATATGTCCCCTGTGCCGACACCAGCCCATCCGGAATCCAGAAGAGCCGGAATAGGCCCATGGCGTGATCGATTCTGATTAGTCCGCAGGACTCCATGGCCCGACGATAACAGTTTGCAAACAAGCGATAGCCGTCCTTGCCAATCCGACTTGGATGAAACGGCGACAGATTCCACCGTTGCCCATTGGGAGAAAACAGTTCCGGCGGGGTCCCAACCGACGCGGCCGCCACCAATTGATCTCGAAACGCCCAGGAATCCGCCCCGCCCGGGTCGATCCCGACCGCCATGTCCTTATAGAGGCCGATGGCCATACCCGAGCGCTTCGCCGCGGATTGCACGGCTTGAAGTTGTTGCTGACACTGCCATTCGACATAGTGGAAAAATTGCAGTCGGCTCTGATCACGAATCGCGACCTCTTTGACCGCGGGGGACTCGGGATGCTGGTACGCCGGTGGCCAAGAACGCCACCCTTGTGAGTCGGTGCCGGCAACTTTCCTGCGACGGGCCATCTTTTCTTCTAAAGTGCGGAAGAGCGCGAACCGTTGCAGCGCCTCCCCCTGCCTCCGAACGAATCGGTGAAAGGCACGAGCCTTGGCTGTGTTTCGCGCAAGATGGCGCCGCTGGAACAGGCGAAAGAGCTCTTCCAGAACCCCCTGTTTGACCCGTTCCACCGCTTCATACTGCACCGTCGGACTTTGGCGCAGCGAGGCAAGTTTGGCCTGAAAGGCCGGTGCCCTTACTTTCGCTTGAATTGCGGAGGCCTCTCGAAATTCCGGAATCCCTTCGAGATCCAGGTAGAGCGAGTGATGAAAGAGCCGGCTGGATGGCGAATAGGGACTCACCTGCCCAGGCGGCAGCGCGTGAAGCGGATTCACCCCCAGAAGATCCGCTCCGAGTTCACTCCCTGCCCACTGAATCATCTCCTTGAGATCTCGGAAATCTCCGACACCCCAATTCTTGGTACTGCGGAGGCCATAGAGTTGAATTGTGATGCCCCAGGTTCGACGAGAATCCTTGACTGCCGGATGCAGATAGCACTGGCGTGGGACGACGACCAGCGGCATCGCCGCACATTGCCTGATCCCTGGCCCTGAGGCTTCCACGGTCAACGAATGGTAGCCGAGCGGCAGCCTGCGTGGAAACGGCAACGCCACTTCGCAACAGCGCAGACCATCCTGAATCGTCGTACCCAGAACTTTTATCCGGCTTCCGACGCTCCGCCCGGTCAGTATCCCGCCCTGCTCTTTCCTGAGTCTCCACGTGAGCGTGATCCGCCGCAATTGATCAACGGCCACAGGCAAGCGGAGGCTCACGGTACGAGGGAGTTGATCCATTCGCACGACCATCACAGGATCCACCATTTCACGCCAGCGTCCCGAGCGAACCTCACGCATCCTCTCGGTCACCTGCGTCGAGTCCTGGGCGTGCACGCCCATCACCGAGAGAACCCGGCGAAGACTCGCATCGTTGACCAGGCGGCGAACTCCTCCCTCATCCACATACGAGGGAGCAACCCCGAATCGGGTCGCGAGTTGGCGGAGCCGGTCATCAAACACGGTGGTTCCCTGTGCTGTCTTCTTTCGTCGGCCGTTTCGCTGCATCGGCGCGACTTGCCTCGATTGCCTGTTCGGATGCACTTTTTTCTCATCCCCCCTTTCTTAGCACGAGCGATCTGCTTAGGATAGGGGTGAATCCACGACAAGGAGGACTTTCTTATGGTGCAGTCCGAACACATCGAACGACTTCTCAACGCCGAACATTGGAATCCTCGTGAGCTACTCGGCCCCCATCGCACCTCCGTGAATGGGACGGACTCGCTCGTGATCCGAGCTTTTGCGCCGGACGCCACCGAGGCACACGTCATTCCGAATACCCCAGGTCGCAAACCGATGCCGATGAAACGCGTTCATGACTCAGGATTGTTTGAGGCGATCCTGGACGCGCCGAAGGGAACGCTGAAATACCGACTCCGGGTCACTGATTCTCAAGGAACCGTCACGGAGCGCCATGATCCCTACGCCTTCCCTCATTTGATCAGCGACCATGATCTGCACCTGTTTGCGGAAGGGAATCTTTCAAGGGTACGAGAGACTGGGCGCTCATCTCACGACCGTCGATGGAGTTGCCGGTGTTCATTTCGTCGTCTGGGCTCCGAACGCGATGCGAGTCAGCGTCGTCGGCGGCTTCAATCAATGGGATGGCCGTTGCCATCAGATGGTGAGCCGCGGGGCGACCGGCATCTGGGAGTTGTTTGTCCCAGACATTCCCGAAGGAACGCTTTACAAATATGAAATCCGCTCCCGCCATGCGGACGTACCTTTCACCAAGGCCGATCCGTACGCATTCTCGGCGGAACTGCGGCCTCGCACAGCATCGATCGTTCGAAACCTATCCGGCTATCAATGGAACGACCGAGCGTGGATGGACACCCGCGCCACGCATGATGCGCTTACCGCACCCATGTCCATCTACGAGGTGCATCTGGGATCCTGGATGCGGGTACCTGAAGAAGAGAACCGCTGGCTCACATACCGGGAACTGGCCGACAAGCTCATTCACTACGTGAAATACATGGGCTACACCCACATTGAACTGATGCCGATCACCGAACATCCGTTCGACGGATCGTGGGGTTATCAAGCCACCGGCTACTTTGCCGCCACGAGTCGATTCGGCCCGCCGGAAGATTTCATGGCGTTCGTCGACGCCGCGCATCAAGCGGGAATCGGCATCATCATGGACTGGGCCCCGGCGCACTTCCCTGACGACGCGTTCGGATTGGCGTGGTTCGACGGCACACACCTCTATGATCACGAGGATGAGCGGCTGGGCTATCATCCGGAATGGAAGAGCCGCATCTTTAACTACGGCCGCGTGGAAGTCAAAAATTTCCTTCAGAACAGTGCGCTCTTCTGGTTGGACAAATACCATATCGACGGTCTTCGTGTGGACGCGGTGGCGTCGATGTTGTACCTGGACTATGGAAGAAAAGCCGGCGAATGGATTCCCAACCAGTTTGGAGGGAACGAAAACTTGGCGGCCGTCTCGTTCCTCAAAGAATTGAACGTGCTCGTCCATCAAGAGCATCCCGGCGCCGTCACCATCGCCGAGGAATCCACTTCCTGGCCGGGCGTTTCAAAACCGACCTATACAGGAGGTTTAGGCTTCACGTTTAAATGGAACATGGGCTGGATGCACGACATGCTGGACTATTTCAAAAGGACTCCGTCCATCGTAAATACCACCAGAATCTCATTACATTTGGATTGCTCTATGCGTTCCATGAAAACTTCGTCCTCGTGCTGTCTCACGATGAAGTTGTGCACGGGAAGAAGGCCTTGCTCGACAAAATGCCCGGAGACGACTGGCAACGCTTTGCAAACCTCCGTGCCCTCTATGGCTACATGTACGGCCATCCCGGAAAGAACATGCTCTTTATGGGAGGAGAATTCGGCCAGTGGTGGGAGTGGAACCATGACGACAGCCTGCAGTGGCATCTCTGCCAGAATGAATCGCACGTGGGCCTGCAACGGTACGTCCGTGATCTCAATTGGCTCTATCGGAACGAACCTGCGCTGTACGAGGTCGATTACGATTGGACCGGATTCCAATGGATCGACATCAATGACACGGAGAATTCCGTCATCTCATTTCTCCGCAAGGCTAGAGACTCAAACAATCACGTCGTCTGCGTCTGCAACTTCACGCCGATTCCACGCCATGGATACCGAATCGGCGTGCCCTCTCTGGGCCACTATGGTGAGCTCTTGAACAGCGACGCTGAAACATATGGTGGAAGCAACGTGGGCAATGGTGGCGGCGTGATGGCTGAGCCGATTTCCACTCATGGATTTCCGAACTCAATCGTCCTGACCCTACCTCCTCTCTCCGTCTTGTACCTCAAGACGGGGTGATATCCCCCCCCCATCACTCACCGATCCGGCTCGGAACCGGAGTCGTCCTGTCGGACGGCGTTAGGTGGGGACTCCATCGCAAGCCCAGATCAAGAATGCGTTGCAGCAATGCAGGATACGGCAGGTCTATCCCTGCAGCCGAACTAGCAAAATCTTCGGTCGTCGCGATGTGGGGATTCGGGTTGGCCTCCAGCACATAGACCTGTCCCGCCTGATCAAGTCGAAAATCGATCCTCGCATACCCGCTGAGTCCGAGACAGCGGTGGACACGCTTTGCGAGACTCTGGAAAATCTGCCGTTGCGATTCCGTCAGATCACCCGCTGCGGTGGAGCGGACACCGTATTTCTTTTGGTAGACTCGACTCCACTTTACCCGAGCCGTGGCGATCTTTCTGGTTTCTTCCGGCAATTGGCTCATATCGAGTTCCCAGACCGGAAAGACTTGCAGCCGTTGATTGCCCATCACACCGACATACAGTTCACGTCCTTCGACATACCGTTCCACCAACGCACCCGTGCCGACGCTTTGGTGGATGAACTTGACTCGCTCTTGCAACTTGTCGTCATCCTCGACGATCGAAGCCTGAGAAATGCCCAGTGAGGCTTCCTCTGAGACGGATTTCACGATTAAGGGAAACGATAACTCCTTGGGCCGTCTGATCGATCGACCGAGAGGAACGGTGACAAACTCTGGAATCGGGATGCGGTGGTAATAGAGAATCTTTTTGGCTAGGCCCTTATCGCGGGCCAACATCAATCCTCTAGGGTTACAGCCCGTGTACGGCACCTTGAGCAATTCGAGGTACGACACCACATTCTGATCATAGATGGCCACTCCGCTGAATTCCTCCAGTAGATTGAACGCAATGTGCGGTTTCCATTCATCCACTGCCTGACGGATCACGGCGAGTTCGTCTTGGACCCCGAGCGGACGTACCTCATGTCCGATCTCGCGGAGCGTGTTGACGACTTCGTATTCGGTCCTCCACTCAACCGTAGTGAGATCGACTCCTTCGACCGTATCCGGCGGAACGAGGTCTTCATGCACCAGGACCAGGACGCGTAGCGGCTTCATAAGGCCACCCGATGATGACCACTGTGCAGATAGTTCATTGTTTGGACGGTCAGGAGGATGGTGACGTCGAGCTTGGCTTTCTCCTCGGAGCTGACTAATGTAAGATTCTGCTCTCGACAGCGCGACACGATATCCTCGAATACGCGGTCGATCGTATATTGATATTCTCCCGCCCACGCAGCCACTTCCCGACAGACATCCCGGCGAACGCGTGCGAGAAACTGCACAGCCGAGACGGCACCCTGGTGCTCGGGCAGATCGGTAAAGATCCGGCGCAAATCGCGATCGTAAAACGTTGGGTGCGGGGTCCCGTAGTGCGCCTGCTTCTGTTCGTAGTGTTCTCGCAGGGTCCGACGGAGTCTTGGCAGCGAGTCCACGCGTTGTTTGGTTGTCACTAACGGCCGCGCGTTGACCAACGAGGCCATCAATTGGTCCATGTATTCCAGCTTCTTCCGCGCCGGCCAGTCCGCATACCGTTCCTGCCACATCGACTGAGGATTCAGCCAAACCGCGAAAGTTTCTGCAAAGTCTTCGTCCGGATGGCTTTGTGCGTACCACATGTCGAGGTGGAGGACATAGCGTTTGCTGTACGGTTTTGGTTTATAGAACTTGGGGTACGGTTGTGTTGATTTCCCGAAGACGGCTTGCCGGTCTCGGCGCCGACGAAGCCCAAAGGCGTTCTCGATGGCGTGACCGGTTTCATGTCGGAGGATGCGCAGGCATCGATCGGGAGTACCCCCTTCAACTTCCAACATCTGTGCGAATTCCAGTCGAGCGAGGCGCGGATGGGCCAGGTAAAAAGGTACCGCGATGCCGGGCACGCCGTCCGGTGAAAACCATTCGTTTGAGAGCCAGAAATGCGGGCGAAAGAGGAGGCCTCGATCGCCCAGTTCGCGGTAGAGCTGCGCAATGTGCTCGGTGATCTGACTCTGTTCCACGGTCAGCGCAAGGTCGCAGAAACGGAGATCGAGGAGTTTCTCATCAGACCAACTGACCCACGCCGGGTCCTCCGACGAACGGTGCTGATGACTCCCCTGGTTGGAGAGTGGATCACGATGCACGCCCGCTCTCGCTTTGTCTCTCACGCGAAACTCTTTCAATTGGAGGTTGGCTGGGCTGGTTGCAATCCTGCGACATACAGCGGAGGCGGTGTTCCCTGTTTCGGTTCACCCCAGTAAATCGTTTGATGCGGGAACGGGATTTCGATCCCCTTCGCATCGAACGTCTCTGGCGACTGGATCACCGACGCGCAGGCGGTCGATCCGGCCTACTGGGGCGACCAGGATGCGGTCACCGGCTACCACAAGTCGAAGTTCGCGGCGAACTGGTACTTCGACGTCTTCCATAGCTCGGTCGACCCGGACAACCACTTCAGCAACGCCGAGTACGACGCGCTGGTGCGTTTACAACGCGGCGATTGAGGCCGCATTCCCGCATCTGATCCGTTGAGGATTCGCCCTCTCGCAAGGTCGGCCACGCCATCGCCGCTTCGCCCGCCGACAGGCGTTGAGCTGCGATACGAGCGTGGGCGGCGCCCCGATCCAGCTCGGCGGCCAGGTGCTGGTAGCGGTCGGCTGTCTCGGAGACGGCACGATCCGAAGCGGAGCGGATCGCCGCCTTGGCTTCGGCGCCAAAAGGCATCCTTCGGTGCTTCGGCCAGAACAGCCTTGGCCTCATCGAGCGTGAACCGACCCGTGGGTGACCTC
>JAAUPT010000091.1 GCA_012032965.1 Nitrospira sp. | reverse complement strand
AAGGATTGGCGCAGCTGATTCAAACACAGGAAAAATTGGCGGAGATCTTCGGTCACAAGCGCAAGACCGTTTCAATCGGAATTTATCAGCTGCCCAAGATAAAGTTTCCCGTGACCTACGAGCTGGTGAAGCCGGACGAGGCACGGTTTACCCCGTTGGGCATGGAAACGGTAATGACGCTGTCGGAGATTCTCATGGTGCATCCAAAGGGATTGGAGTATGGGGCTATTCTTGCAGGAACGGGGCTGTTGCCGATACTCCGTGATGCCGCCAATCAACCGCTGTCGCTTCCTCCGATCATCAACAGCAGGGAAATCGGCGAAGTGCGGGTGGGTGACGATCAGCTCTTCGTTGAAGTGACCGGCACAGACCTCTCAATGGTCGTCTTAACCCTGAATATTTTCGCGACCAATCTCGCCGACCGTGGGGCAGCCATCGAGCCAATCGAAGTCCAGTATCCGCGGAGTACCCCATTGGGGAAACGAGTGACCACTCCCTTGGATCTTGGAAAGTCCAAAACGATTCGAATCCAAGCGATTGAACAGGCGCTTGGTCAGGAACTGGGCGCAAAGGTTGTGACAGGCGCTCTTGAAACGTATGGGTACGATGTCTCGGCTGGAAAGGGTTCCGTCAAGGCAAAGTTGCCTCCCTATCGGCACGATCTGATGCATACGATGGATGTGGTTGAGGATGTGGCAATGAGTCTGGGATACGCCGAATTCACGCCGGTCATGCCGGCACAGTTTACCGTGGGTGGGTTATCCAATATCGAACACACATCGGACCGGGCACGAGAATTAATGGTGGGTCTTGGGTTTCAGGAAATCATTTCAAACATTCTCGGCTCGCCTGATAGTTATTCCAGTCGGATGCGCCTCGAAGGGACGGAATGGGGACGCATGGTCGAGGTCGATAACGTCATGTCATTGAGTTTCTCCTGTCTCCGGCAGTGGATCCTGCCTTCTCTCCTGCGTGTTGAGGCGGCTTCGAGCCGAGCCTTTTACCCGCACCGCCTCTTTGAGGCCGGTGATGTGGCAATACCCGACGCCGGTCATGAGTTGGGTTCTCGGACAGAGACAGTCTTAGGAGCTGTCATTGCCCATGCATCGGCGCATTTCTCAGAAATTCATTCGTGCTTGGACGTGCTGTTTTACTACCTTGGGAAGGACTACAGCCTCGAGACGGTTCAGCATCCGTCTTTTCTGGAAGGTCGCGCGGGGCGGATTCTCGTAGCGGGCCAACCAGTCGGCGTCATCGGCGAACTCCATCCGGAAGTTCTCGAACGTTGGCAAATCGCCATCCGGTCGTGGCGTTCGATCTGAACGTCACGCAACTGCTTTCGTAAGCAAGTCACGGCGCATCACGTGAAATTGCTCCCTCTTTGCAAGTCGATCTCAAGAACGGCGCGTGTTGAGTTTCGTGTGTTGCGCGCGGTCACCGGGTGATGGCTCACGGCGTCCCACAGGCAAACCATTTTCAATAGGACCAAGCGGCGGCTACTAGGGCCTTCTTCTCTGCTTGCACGAATCTGACAATCGCGTAAGGTGTCGCTGTAGCAGAATCAGTGACGCATGAACGAGTGGGCTCACAAACCAGCTGGTGACTGCATCACGACCCCAAATACCGTCACCACCCGTGGCATGGACAAGCGGTCGAATTCGAGGGGCCTGGACGTGCGGAAACACAATACAAGATCTGACACTATAGCTTCGCCTCTAACCCTGCCACCTGCTCATGGGGTTGTATTGCAGGACCACTCAATACATGGAATCAATTTAGCGACTTATTATCCAATGAAGGAGGAAGCAATATGTTGACGGTAGTCCCATGATCATCAGAGCCTGGATTCTTATGGGTAGCTGGCTGGTGTGTGTGGTAGACGCATGTTCGGGTCAGCCTCTGCTGCAGGACGCGAAAACAATTATTGAAGAAGTGAATAACAAAGGAGTGTCAGAGGTAGTGCGCAAGAGTTTTTGAACACCGAGGTGGGGAAGGATTCTAGGAAACATTGCTTTCGGTGATCCCGCCTGGATTGATGTCGCAATTGCGTTGCACGGTGGCACCGATGCTGGCGCTACCTCAGAGTTGCACAGTGCGATGTTCTTAGCCTTGGGCACAAACCCCAACCTATGTTCTCCAGAAAGCAGAGCCACAATATAGTTTGTCCAATATATGTGAGGGTCGCGTCGATTTCCCTGCAGTGAATCAAGACGCCCTCGCCGAATACGCACGCATAAGCGGGGCCGTAGAGGAAGTGCGTGGCACACATCTTCAAGAGAAGAAGCAGGTATGTCTGATTAAGCTGCGGGAAGGGGAAGGTGTAGTGCTCCCCTGAAATCAAGCCACTTGGGTTGATTGTTGCGCCCGGTAGTGATGGGACTCCGGTACCCAAGGGCTTGATGCGGCCGCTCGTGGTTTTACCACTGCACCCACTACCGAATGATCTGGCGCGCCTCGTCAAAGCGCAGGACCGGAGCCTCCGCTGGTCGTAGCGTTTTTGAACCGCTGGAGACACGACTCACTGGGGTGGGCTCTTGTCTTGTGTATCAGGAAACACCGAAACGAGTTGACCGTCGTGTCCCAGAAATCATCAATGCTTCGACAGCACTCGGTGCCGGCGGCACGACGAGCTCGTGTGTAGGCATGAGAAAAAAATGAGCCGACCGCAATATTCTATACTCGATTCTTACCGGTATCTGTGGGCCGGGAAGATGATTAGCCCTTGCGCGAAAGTGTAAGGAGGTCCGTGATGAGATGAAATTGAAAAGGGGGAATAACAGTGCGTTATTCCCCCTTCTCCATCTGATACAAGTTGCGTATGAGAACTTATGCCGTAGCCGGAACGTGCTGTTTGGCGAGACCGCACAACTTTTCAAATCCTGCCGCATCTTTGATCGCCATATCCGACAATACCTTGCGATCCAGCAACACATTCGCTTTCTTCAAGGCGTTGATGAACCGGCCATAGGTCAATCCTTGGGCTCGAACAGCGGCACTAATGCGCGCGATCCACAATTGCCGGAAATCTCGCTTTCGGTTCTTACGACCGGTGTAGGCATAGGTCAGTCCTTTATCGACACTCTCCGTGGCGGATCGAAACAACCGACTCTTTCCGCCGTACTGGCCTGATGCTAGCTTGATCCGTTTCTTCCGTCGGGCTCTCGTTTTTGGTCCACCTTTAGCGCGGGGCATGATGCGTACTCCTTTTGAATCGTGAAATGCTCAACTTGAAACGATCGTTGCCTATGCGTACGGCAGGAGTCGCTTCAATGTGGAAACCACCGTTGGATCCACGACTGCAGTTCCGCTCAAGCGGCGTTTCCGGTCGTGCCGCTTGCTGGTTAGTATGTGCCGCTTGCCTGCCTTGCGGCGTTACAATTTTTCCGCTTCCTGTTTTAGCGAATCGCTTACTCGTTCCTGAATGCGTTTTGACTTTCATCGGAGATTCCTTTGGTTGATGAATACCACCGCATTGCTCTTCAATGTTTTGGAGCCACGATCATGATCAAACTGCGTCCCTCCATACGGGGAGCATACTCGATCGTGCCGGCTTGAGCCAACTGTTCAATCACCGACTTCATCACGGCACGGCCCATTTCCTGATTCGCCATTTCTCGCCCACGATAGGTGAGGGTGACTTTGGTTTTATTGCCTTCTTCCAAAAATGTCTTCATCTGTCGAACTTTGATTTCGAGGTCATGTTTGTCCGTCCGTGGACGGAGTTTGATTTCCTTCACCTGGGTGGACTTTTGATGGCGCCGGTTCTGATGCTCTTTCTTGCTTAACTCATACTTATACTTTCCGTAGTCCATAATCCGGCAAACCGGGGGAACGGATGTAGGAGCCACTTCGACCAAGTCATAGCCGCCTTCTTGAGCCTGACGAAAAGCATCCGGGGTCGGGAGGATACCTAGTTGTTCTCCTTCCGGTCCAATCACCCGAATTTCCCGTACTCGGATCTCACGATTCACGCGCAATTTGGGGACGATAGGCCACCTCTTTCTAGTGTGTGGGTTGAAGTTCTCGCTGGGTATGCTTGGTCTCGGCTTGCAGGAGATCCACCACCGCAGCCACTGTCATATTTCCTAGGTTCGAACCGCTTCGACCGCGCACGGAGAGCGTCCCGTTTTCAACTTCACGCTTGCCCGCAACCAACATGAAGGGGACTTTCGCCTTCTCCGCTTCGCGAATCTTAAACCCGATCTTTTCATTCCGAAGGTCGGCTTCGGCTCGGAAGCCAGCCACCTTCAATTGGGTAACCGCAGCAGCGACGTAGTCCTCTTGCTGGTCGGTGATATTCATGACTACCGCTTGTACCGGAGCAAGCCAGGTCGGGAAGGCGCCTCCATAATGTTCAATCAGAATTCCGAAGAAGCGTTCGATTGAACCCATGAGGGCTCGATGGATCATGATCGGGCGATGGGATTTCCCATCTTCTCCGATGTAACTTAATTCAAACCGCTCCGGGTTGTTGAAGTCCACCTGTACGGTGGAACATTGCCACGACCGACCCAATGCGTCCTTGATCTTGATATCGATCTTCGGGCCATAAAATGCGCCGCCCCCGGGATCAAGTTGGAAGGCGATATTCCGACTCTTCAGCGCAGCTTCTAGAGAGCTCGTCGCCAACGTCCAGTGTTCATCGCCGCCCACCGATTCTTTCGGTTTAGTCGTACAGAAACACTTCGAACTCATGGAAGCCGAACGTCTGTAAGACGAAAAATGTAAAATCCAACACCCGGCTGACTTCCGCTTCCATCTGGTCAGGACGACAGAAGAGATGAGCATCATCTTGGGTGAATCCGCGTACTCGCATGAGTCCGTGCAGAACCCCGGTCCGCTCATAGCGGTAGACGGTTCCTAGTTCACCGTAACGAATAGGGAGGTCGCGATAGCTCCGCAGATGAGACTGATAGATCATGATGTGGTACGGACAATTCATCGGCTTCAGCTGGTACTCGCTCCCTTCCAGCTTCATCGGCGGGAACATGTTTTCTCGGTAGTAGTCGACATGCCCGCTGGTTTTCCACAGATCAAGGCGAGCGGTGTGAGGTGAGTACACCAGATCGTAGCCATCGCGAATATGCTGCTCTCGCCAGAAATTTTCAATCAACAGGCGCACTGCCGCACCCTTCGGATGCCAGAGCACCAACCCAGGGCCGATTTCGTCTTGGATGCTGATCAGATCCAATTCTTTTCCGACTTTTCTGTGGTCGCGCCGTTTGATCTCTTCCAGTCTGGCGAGATAGGCATCTACTTCGGCCTTTGTCGGAAAGGAAGTACCGTAGATGCGCTGCAACATGGGATTGCGTTCATCGCCACGCCAGTATGCCCCGGCTAGATTGAGTAATTTGATGGCGCCGACGGAGCCGGTTGTTGGGAGATGAGGACCGCGGCAGAGGTCGACAAAATCGCCTTGCGTGTACGCAGTGATCGGTTCTCCGTCTGGAAAACCTTGAATGAGCTCGACTTTGTAGTGCTCGCCTTTGGCCTTAAAAAAATCAATGGCTTCCTGCTTCGAGAACTCTCTCCGTGTAATCGGAAGGTTTCGGGAAATGATCTCCGCGGCGCGCGCTTCAATTTGTTCAAGGTCATCAGGTGTAAAGGCGCGGTCAAAGGCGAAGTCATAGTAAAAACTGTCTTCCAGCGCGGGCCCGATTGTGAGCTGTGCGGACGGGAACAGCTCTTTCACAGCCTGCGCCATGATATGCGTGCTGCTGTGACGATAAACCTCGCGACCTTCGGCGCTATCGAACCGAAGCGGTTCAATAATTGAACCGCCGGAAAGAGGCCGTGACAGATCAACCACCGCTCCATCGACCTTGGCAGCCAGGACATCTTGGCTGGCAATCCCTAATGCAGACAAGGCAGCTCCCGCAGTCTCATCTGCCTGAACGTCTTTGCTCGGACCGCCTTTAACCGCAATTTTCATAGCGGGGAAAACTGACTTTCTATAGGAACAAAAGAACCAAAAATAACAAAGGCACCGCGCCTTCGAGAGGCAAACCAGTGCCTCGAATTCATGGTAGGCGCGGACGGTCTTGAACCGTCGACCTCTACCGTGTCAAGGTAGCGCTCTCCCCCTGAGCTACGCGCCCATCAGTAAAGGACGCATGCTAATATAGCGTTAGGGACAGTGTCAAGAAAACGAAACAGAGACGGTGGTCCATCAGGATCTCAAAAGAGACTCCCTTCTTTTCTTTTACCGGACACTCTTTAGGTGAAGACGACTACTTCACGGCAGAGCGAAGCTCTTTCCCCGCTGAAAATTTCGGCACCTTGGCGGCCGGGATTCTGAGGGATTCGCCTGTTCTTGGGTTTCGTCCCATTCGTGCTCTCCGCTTTGAGATCGTAAACGTACCAAAGTTGACAAGGGAAACTCGTTGCCCCTTTTTAAGGGACGAAGTCACCGCTCCGGTAAAGGCTTCAAGGGCAGTTCCTGCCGCAACTTTGGTGATTCCTGCCGAAGCGGCCATCTTCGCAATCAACTCTTCCTTTGTCATGGTATCCCTCCTCCTTGAGTGTTGAGAGAAATATGGATAGTGAGTTTCGCGGCACGTTGTGGGAACCTGGCGCTAAGCACTCCGACTCGCCTTAACTTTTGTTTGTTTCAAGGGGATGTGCAGATCGATGATCTTTTTTCGCAACGTATTACGGTTGAGCCCCAATAGTTCCGCCGCCTGTATTTGATTGCCTCGGGTCTCCTTGAGAGCAGAGGTGATGAGAGGACGCTCCACGGCAGAAATAAGGATCGGGTGAAGATTTTTTGCAGATCCGTTCCTCATGCCTTTGACAAACTCTCCCATTTTCGCCTCGAAGTAACTCTCGAGAGAGCCGTCGTGGGATGTATTCTGATGCAAGACATTCGGTG
>JAAUPT010000090.1 GCA_012032965.1 Nitrospira sp. | reverse complement strand
CCTCCGCATAAACTTGATCGAGAGGTCCCCGTGGCCGCGATTTTTGGCTATACCGCTTACTGATCGCGTCGATGTAGGCCCGTTCGGCAGCACTCACATGAGCGCTCTGGAATTTGGCCTTCTGGACGGCCTCCCACGCGCGTCGGTTGTCTGCTTTATTCATGGCCGTATTGATATTTGGCCCTAATGCGAGAGCCACCCCCCAGTAGGCCATGGCGGCAGTGGGGTCAATGCGAGAGGCGGCTTCAAACGCTAGAATGGCCTCCTCGTGATTAAAGGCATAGACCATCCTTAACCCTTGATCGAAGTATTGTTGCGCCTTTATGGAGCTGGTTGTGATTGGATGATGGAGAATGCCGAGATTGTCATACAGTGGCACCGGATGGAGAGGGGGTTCAGCCCCACGAACGATATCGCTCATGGATAGACTGAGCCAGAATGCACTCCCCACTACGAGGCGAGAGATCGTCATGGACGGCTTTTTAACAGACCAGGCCACGACCTGGCTAGAGGAAGGTGTCCACCTGCACCGTAATCGGCGGTCTACAGATTGAGCGATTGGCTTTCAGATTCTTGGGGAGGAAGCGATTTTTCTTCTTTTGTGGTGGGGTGCTTCCGAACAATTCGTCCCCGCTTAGCCGGATTTGGACCCATGCCCGTCGCGACCGTAGGAAAGGTTTCGGCTTCTAGCTCCTGCCCGAGATGAACAAGCACCTGTTGTTGGGAAACCACCAACGATTTCAACTGAGCAATTTCGCTGGAGAGATGAGCGATCTGATCTTGCTGTCTAATGAGAAACGATCGGAGTTCAGAGATCACTTCAGGCTGGACCACAGTCGGGGCCGTCCCCTGTTGCGAGATGGCTCCTTCCTGGATAGCTGGATTGTGCGCTTCGTTGACTCTCACCGCTATTACAGTTTCGCTATTCACACACTCAACAGCCTGGTCAGATTGCGTAGTGGTCTGAGCCATAGCGGAAAGAGCCTGGCCGTTTTGTAGACCAGTTGTGGTCTGGACGGAGGACGGCGTCTCATCCTCATATCGCGTCACCCGCGCAAGAAACTCACCTACACTCCGCCAACATTTGGCCCCAACTTCGAGGAGAAATTGGCCGTATGGAGGAGGGACCGGTCGCGCCTCGTCTATCTGCTTCTGTGAGGGAATTCGATGGATGAGGTTGATCGGCTTCTTGGTTGTATCGGGGTGCCATAGGGCTAATTCCTTCCCTCAAGTATATGAATTATTTACTCCCTAAGGACGCAAGAGTCAACCATTTTATCTGGAAGGATATCAGAATATATTAATACATTCGTATTCTTTAACAATGGCTTAGAAGCGGGTCACACTGGAGAACCGGAATTGGGGCAAGGCCATCGCCGGGACCAACAGCTTCCCGGTCTCCGAGTTCACTGCCTCCATCGGTGCAGTCCATAGGTCGATGTGCTGAAACACGTGCAGCGGGCTCTCATGAAATCGAAAGTTCTTCACCGCTGAGACAATCTCCCCGTTTTCAATCAGAAATGTCCCATCCCGCGTCATCCCGGTCAGCATGAGATGACGGAGATTGACGGGACGGATATACCAAAAATTCGTCACGAGAATGGCGCGCGCGGTGCTTTTAATGAGATCCTGAGATGAGTGAACCGAGGGACCCTCGACAGACAACATGGGCGCTTCCAGAGTGGGTATAGCTGCCACACCCTGGCTCCTCGCCGTGAATCGGTCGTAGTCCAGCTGTTGTAAAGTTCCGTGATCGATCCACACCGATGGCAGACTCGGCAAGCCGTCATTGGAAAACCCTTCGCCGAATAGGTCCGTATGGTCGGGGCTGTTCTGAAGCATGATGCGTTCATCCACGATCGCCCGTCCGAGCTTGTCCGCAAATGCGCTCGTCCCCTTCACATAAGACTTGGCATCAAGGGACCTGATCAGCCAGGCCCACAGTCCAGCCACGGCAGCCGGTTCCAAAATCACGGGATACCGTCCTGGGGGTAACTCGCACACATCACGGCTACGTTTGGCTTTGCTGATCGTCGCCAGCGTACGCTCCTGGACCTTCAAGTGATCAATCGATCGATGGGCAGCCGCGCTCCACCCGGTCGCATCGCCAGCGTGGACCGTCAGACTGAAACTCGCACCCGCTCGACGTTCAAAGCCGAACAGCCCGTTCGTCTGCCGCGATCCCAACAGCTGCCGCTGAGGACGAGACTAGTCCCGCACCCATAAGATTCTCCATCCGGCACTGACCGATCGCTTCACTTGCGTACTCCAGACGGCGCGACGGCCCTGCCGCCATCGTCTCCGGTTTCGCGGTGTCCCTGATCGGGAAGACACATGGATCCGGAGGCGGAAGGTATTCAGGGTCTATGGGCGAAACCATGGCAATGCGCTCGGCACGAGCGAGCGTCTCCTGAATCGCGCCGGCGGTAAAATCCGTTGTGCTGGCAGTCCCTTCCTGCCCCCCGAAGGCGACCGTCACCGCCAGTGAGCCCCGTCTCGCGTCGACATTTTGAATCACTTGATTATTGGCAAACCGCGTCGTACCGGTATGGTGATCCCGAAGACGGACGATCGTGTGATCAGCGGACGAGCGAGTCAAGACCTGCTCGCTCAGAAAACGAAACTCATCGCGGCTGGTCATCTTCGGCCCCTTGTCGCTCTCAACCGTCATGAGGAGCTCTCTCCTCTGATCACCTGAATTTTGCGAAACCTCGCCGGAGAGGCCGCGTGGGTCATCCAACCAGACTGTCCCGGCTGCCCTTTCCCGCACGTAATGAATCCATACCGACGGCGGGATGATCGGTCAGCCACTCCGTCACAGCTATTCCAAAATTCCGGCGTGATCCCATGGTAGATCACATCCCGCAGCATGTGGGTCCGTCGGCCGTCTTCAATCAGCCAAAACACGTCACCGCCAAATTGGAAATTGTAGCGGCGCTGATCAATGCTATAAGACCCATGACCTTCGATGTAGATGCCGTGCTTCACGTTGGCAATCAGTTGATCGATGGTCGCTGAGCCTGGCTCAAGTCCAATATTCGCGATACGCACCATCGGAATATTCCCCCACCCATCAGCTCGATTGGAGCCGCGTGAACGAGACTCACCGATCTTTAGCGCCACCTCCCGATTCGTACAATATCCGACAAACATTCCGTTCCGGACGATGTCCCATTGTTGACACTGAACCCCGTCATCATCATAACCAGTCGCTGCTAATGTTTCCGGTTCGGTATTATTGGCAACTAAATTCACATGCTGCGAGCCATAGCGAAAGGTGCCCCGTGTGTCGGGCGTCAAAAAGCTGGTCCCCGCATAATTGGCCTCATACCCAAGCGCACGATCCAATTCGCTCGGGTGACCACAGGATTCATGAATGGTTAGCGAGAGATGCTCCGGATCAAGCACAAGATCGTATTCCCCAGCATCGACTACCGGAGCCTTCACCTTTTCGACTGCCTGGGCGCCACGCGCGAGGCTTCTCGCAAGAGATCTGCTTCATCGATCAATTCATACCCTTTTCGAAGATGGGGGGTATTGAAGCTGCGTGAAGAAAACCGGCCTTCATGCAGCGCGGTGGCCGTACACTCACCCTGTCCCGCCAACAGATCCCATTCAATGCGTGACCCTTCTGTTGAGACGAACAGCTTTCTGTCTCGCCGAGCCCACAGGCTCGCGCTGCTTCGCACAATACCAGCCTGCCGATGTAGCGCTTCCATCGTGTTCAGCAGCAAGTCTGCTTTTTTCTCCAGCGGTACCGTGAAGGGATCAAATCGGCAAGGGGTGACGACGCGGTCACGATGAACCGGCTCCGGTGCCAGCCGTATTTTCTCAAGTGCGATCGATGCAGAGCCCTTGGCAATCTCGACTGCTAGATCAGCCACCCTCGGGACCTCTTCCAACGACAAGATCGAGCTCGCCGCGAATCCCCAGGCTCCGTGATAGAGCACCCGCAGGCCAAAACCGATGTCCCGAGCGTCTCGAATCGAGGCAATTCGCCGATCTTCGCCTTCAATGTGTTGCGTGTTGCTGTCCTGAATGCGGATATCGCCGTACTCAGCGCCGGATGCAGCAATGCGTTTCAGTGCAAGCTCGGCGAATTCGTCCCAGACTGGAGAGCTCATTGTAATCACTCTCGAATTGAATGATGGAATGGGTCAGTATAACAGGTGAGGAACACACAGTGGGTAATGTCGAGAGGCTGGGAACGGAGCTAGAACAGTCCAGCGATTACGGTGGTCGCTGGATTATAGAGATTCTTCAGAGGCAACGCGCTTAGACCACCGTGCCCATGCGGGTCTCATCGACGAACGTCTCGGTCGCATCGTCGATCGCCCGGCCCTGACGGCCTTTCGGTGGAAGGATGAACAGCTGCTTTGCGTCGATCTTGTCTTTCTTCTCCGGTGGCGGCGTCATTTCGTAGACCACTGGCCGGCGGTGATCCGCCATTTGCAGTTCGGGATTATAGACGCTGTTGAACTTCCACAACATCTTGATGAAGTTGGTTTGTCCTCGCATCAAGTGCCCCGCCGCAATCTTGGCCGTTCCCTTGAGCGCAGCCCAGCCCAGATGCTTCTTGTTTAAGACCTGTTGAGTCTTGACCAGCTCGGCATAAAACTCATGGAGCGGCATCTTGGTCGGCATCACGGCGTGCTGAATATCAAAGAGGCGGTAATCTCGCGTGTGGAGCTTACGGGATTCCGTGAGCCAGCTCTCGGTGCCTGGGTATGGTGTATTGACGCTGATATTCACGATTTCTGGAATTTCCAGGCACCACTGCCGAACGACCTCGAACCGTTGCCGGTCCCAATCCGGATCAGCGATAAGATTGATCGCGACGGTGATCCCGAGAGACCGGGCGAATTCGAGCGCTTCGAAGTTTTGGCCCAACGAGATGCGCTTGCGATGCATCTTGAGGCCTTCTGCATCGATGGCCTCGACACCCAAGAACATGTACTGCAACCCAAGGGTCTTCCAGAACTGAAAGACTTCCTTATTGCGTAGCAAGACATCGCCACGCGTCTCCATGTAATACTGTTTCTTGATTCCTCGCCGCGCCACCGCTTCGCCAATCTCCATGCCCTGCTTGCCTTGGATGAAGGCGACATCGTCGACCAGGAAGATGCCCGGTTCTTGAACCTGCTCCAACTCCTCAACGGCTTTCTCGGGGCTGACCGTACGATAGCTGCGCCCATAAAACGTCCAGGCGCTGCAGAAAGAACAATCCCAGGGACAGCCTCGCGCAAACTCGACCGAGGCACAGGGTCGAGCACACCAATGAAATACTTGTGCCGGTTTCTGAGCAGATCGCGAGCGGGACGGACATTATCCAGATTTTCGATAAATTGTGGTGGTGGTCCCTCGCCATCAAGTGTCACCACTCCCGGAACTTTGGTGATCGCCTTGCGGTCCTGTTCTACCGCCATTAGCAATTTTGGAGCGGCCACCTCCCCTTCACCCTTAAGGACGCAATCGATGGCGCCGTTGCCATGTTCCAAAAAGTCCTTCGCCACAAATGACGCGCTATGCCCACCGACAAAGACAAAGCAGTTTGGTAATTCCTGCTTCGTCAATTTTGCGAGATCCACGATCTCCGGCACATTCGCCAGATAGTTGCACCCAAAGGCGACGGCATCCGGTTTCCAGCTTCTAATGAGCGCTTCATAGTCTTTCCAGGTGTCTGCTTGCAGATCGATCAAGCGAACATCATGCCCGTCTTGACGGCATGCCTGAGCCACCATCTCGAGACCGAGCGGCTCCAAGCGCAGGTAAATCTTGGTATACATGAGTGGACCGGGATGGACTGCGAGGAACTTCATGGCCCAAAACCTCCTCGTTTATTGCATGCTGGGCTGGAAGAATATTGATTAAGAATCCGAACGATGCACCCAGCCCACTGAGATAATACTGATGTACTAAACAGTGCAGGGACCGATTTTGACAGAATGCCAACGGACGTGCAACTTTTTATGTGGTGTCCGGGGCTAGGGCCGATCAAACTCATCAGAGCTACCTAGCTACCGATGTCTTGGGCATCTGGTATTTATTCCCTCGAGTGCTTACCAGGCGCACATGCTACCTCCAGCACGCACCACCCGTCAGCGCCTCATGGAGATCCTGACGGATACTCCGATGACCACTGAACAACTGGCGCGGATCCTTAGTCTTCCAGAACGGCAGGTGGAGGATCACTTGACTCATGTGGTAAAAACGGTGGCGCGGGACCGTTCACGACGATTTATACTTGACCCGTCCTCCTGCTTAACGTGTGGATTCATGTTCCGGGACCGCACAAGAGTGACACGACCGAGTCGTTGTCCGCATTGTCGGAGCGAAGGGATCTCTTCACCTCGCTACCACATTGCCATACAAGTATCGGCACGCGAGGACACAAGCTTGTCACGACGGAGAAAGGCCGAGAAAGGACTATGATGATGAAAGCGCGACTCCTACTATGTGCCCTTTGTTTGGTAGTGCTTGGGTGTTCCGACCAGAAAGCTGCAGAGCTGTTTGAAACGGCAGCCTTTGAAGAAAACCAAGGAAATATACCGCATGCCAAGCAACTCTACGAAGAACTGGTAAATCTTTACCCCTCTGCCAAAGTGGCCGAAATTGCCCGGTCTCGGCTGGAGGATCTGAAAAACAGAGAATAGCCTGGACCGCACACCTCTTTTTGCCGTTCCCAGATATTGCTCATTCATTTCGTGCACTTACAATCTACGCCCTACCTTTGCCCATTTGCCTCCCTTCTTCCGTGTCATGGCGAATCTTCTTCCTTCAACTAAGGTTGACTGAGGACGCGATGTGAGACCGATCACATAAACCAGGAGAGGACCAGATGAAAACCTACGCTGTTCGCAAGAAACTACGAACTCCCGTTCAAT
>JAAUPT010000089.1 GCA_012032965.1 Nitrospira sp. | reverse complement strand
GAGGGACTAGGGCAGCAGCGGCTATCGGAGATGATCGGCTGCAGGAAATGTCGCGGGGCCACGTGCAGCCGGAAAGTTGGACCCATGGCTCATCGGAACAGCGCATGACCTGGCTCAAGCGTGGACTCGAGTCCGGCGATCCTTCGGTCTGCAACACATTTGAGGAGAGCCGATTATGAGCGTCATACAAACTTCAGCCCACAGCGGGTTCTTTGGGAAAACCTTCGGTACCATTCTTACCAGTCCTCCGTGGACAGCCAAGCCATTCCTGGCCGCCGGCGCCACAACCGTGGCCGGATTCGGCGCCTGGCTAAACGATATGATGTCCCCGGCACTCGCTCGTGGAGGAGCCAGCTTCCTTGGTGGCTTCCTAATTGGATGGGCGCTTCGGAAGACCTTGATGCTCGCCTTGCTGATCACCGCCGCATTGGCCGCGCTCGTGTTCGCCCTAAAATCGACCGGATGGATTCACCTGGAGTGGAACTTGATCCAAGCGGATGTGACACACACCCTCGATTGGGCGCGCGGCAAAGCGCAAGGTCTCAAAGAAGTTTCGACCGGCTACCTCTCTGCGTTTGGCGCCGGCGCCGTCGGCGCCTTGTTTGGATTTCTGAGGAAGTAACGTAAATCGCGAAATCGATCTGATTCTAACCTTTTCCCGAATCTCTCCGCATGAATACCCAGCGCCCTAGTGTTTCCTCACCGATCGAACGTCTAACGTTCCCAAGAAGTGGCCCTCGATAGTGACCTCATCGCCGTCTTGGAGCATGACCGGTCCCATCTGGCAAAGCGCCGCATAGCTCGCCTGAATCATCCCGGTGCCGTCCTCAACCATAAAATCTTGTACGCATTTCTCCAGCTTGGTGTTGTTTCCGATGAAATGATGCATTCGGTATCCGCTGACGGTCCCTTGCACCTGCACCACCTTCATCTTGTATGATTCAGGGTAGGTCTGTAAGGAACTGATCTTGACCGGTTCTGCCGCCCAGGCTGTGGGTACTAGGAGAGCAAGTGTGACGAGCAGAAGTCCAACTGGTCTCGCCACCGCTGCCTTCAAGAATCGCTCTGTGTATTGTGCATGAGGCTGCATCATGATCCCTCCTCTTCTGTTGATTTCTAGGGTACAGGCCGAAGTGCTTGACCGGTCACCGCGCTATAGGCTTCCGACAGTGAATACACTTGGATCACCTGGATTGATCGTTCGGCGCCAGTAAAGCTGAGGTGGCTGTTGTCCAACCCATCAGGCACGATCATCGTGGTTTTTCTGAGATCGCGGCAGGCCCCCATCTTATCAACCAATCCCCCCACGGGCCTGATCTCCAAATCCGGCTCAATGGTCCCCGACATGCAGACATCCTGGCGAATCGAATCCCCGAGCAGTGCCGCGGCAATGCCAACGGCGAATATCCCTCCGGCACTAGGCCCGTCCATCGGCATCGGAACCAACAAGCGCACCGAAAGGTATCTCGGATCGTACCCGACGGCTTTGGAGGCAGCGGCGACAGCCGCCCACAATGAATGCACGGAAACGGGCATCATATTCGAATCGGGGATCACTTCTGGTCCCTTTCCATCCGCCTTGTACGCAACGATGAGTTGCGCCACCAAGCCAGCCCATGCGCCAGTTATGAACCCTGCCTTGGCTTGCGTCACGCCCAACACAGGCAATGGTATGGAGACTTCGGCAAAGGGCACTGGCTTTCTGCCGTGAAGTGGTGATGAAGAATGGGGAGTGACGGTACCCGACACAGGCGGCCAAACGACTATTGGTTGATGTGGGGCGCGATGATGGAGAAATGTGAAGCGGCGAATAGGTCTTCGCCTCCCCGAGCGGTCGGCAACCAGGGTATTCACGGTCTGTATAGAGATCCGACTGTCCGGGGCGAGAGCAGACCCAGGTTTCAGCCCACCCCGTATTGGGAAAAACGAAGGACGATCCAACACAGATCAACAGGAACAGGAGTGAACGCAGGGATAGACAGCGCGTGAGTGTCGAGAACTCTGTGTGCATGTCGGCTTGTGCGAAAGAGCAGCATCTGAAGCCTAGCTCTGGAAACCACTTTCGTCAAAGCCACGGTATTCTGTGAAGAATCAGCAGGCTCAATCGCTGAGCATCATCCAGGCAACGCTTGATACCAGCCGCTGGCCTGAGCAAGGGTCATCTTATTGTCGAAGAGCGCGCTAACTCGGCCTTTTGTGAGCACGGTAGATTTGTGGCCATCGGCGATGATCATCCCCTCTTTGAGGAAGACCACGCGATCAATCTCAGGCGGGATCTCATGCAGATGGTGAGTCACAAGCAGAACCGTCTTCCCTTTTGCGATTTGGAGACGTAACAGATCCAGATATTGAAAACAGGCCTTGGGATCGAGGCCGCTCGTAGGCTCATCGAGCACCAGCACTGAGGGGTCATGAACCAACGCTCTCGCCAATAAAAAGCGCCGCTGCTCGCCGGTTGAGAGATGGCCGAATGGCCGACCAGCTAGCGAGGCAATGCCCAACTCCTGCATCAGCTCATAGGCCCGTGTCATCTGGGTCTTACCAAACTGCTGGCACTCATAGGTATCGTTGCTGGCATAATAGCCGGACAGCACGACGTTCACCCCTTCTGCACCAATCAGATAATCCCGTTGAAGATCGTGCGATACAATGCCGATCTGCTTCCGCACATCCCAGACATTCCACCGCTCATCACCGAAAAGTGCTATTCGCGTTTCATCCTTCGGCATCGCATGGACTTCGCCTGAAAGCAATCTGAGTAATGTCGATTTGCCTGACCCGTTGGGGCCCAGGATCGCGACATGCTCACCAATCTCGAACTTTTGAAGGAGAAGTCGGAGAAAGACGCAGGTCTCCCCCGCGAATAGACTGTGGCATGCTGAATATCGAGGATGAGAGGAGAATCGGCTGATCGGTTCGGATCGTGAGCCGGAGGGTCACTCTGGCGTAGCGACTGGTCGCTTGCCACGGCGAGCCTGTTCGAGGCCGGAACGAGCCAAGGCGTCTGCCCGTTCGTTCTCTGTATGTCCGTTATGCCCTCTCACCCAGTGCCATTCAAGCTGGTGGCCGGAAGCCAGTGCATCGAGGCGACGCCATAAATCCTCGTTCTTGACGGGTTCCTTCCCGGCGGTTTTCCAGCCTCGCTGTTTCCATCCATGAATCCATTCGCTGATGCCTTTCTGGACATACTGCGAATCCGTATACACTCGTGCCGTTGTCGGTTCTGTAAGCGATTGCAGCGCCTCAATCACCGCAAGTAACTCCATCCGATTGTTGGTCGTCGCAGGTTCACCACCGCAGAGTTCCGTTTCCGCATCACCGATCCGCAGCAAGACACCCCACCCTCCAGGCCCAGGATTCCCGCTGCAGGCACCATCTGTATAAATCTCGACCATTCCACTCTTCCATGTGAAATTCGCGTTCGGATTGTACTACGACAGAGTCGATCTGAACCATAGTTCCCAGCGGCAAGACTGTACGAACGGCGTGACTCGGTTGGACTACTTGAGTACAATGAGCGTCAATCCAGTTCACCATTTTTCAGCGAGTCGCACACTGCGTACCCTTTTCCTGATCGGCACAGGCGGGTTCATCGGATCAATTTTTCGCTACCTCTTGAGCGGATGGGTTCAACAGCTGAGCAAGAGTGTCCAATTCCCTTTCGGCACCTTGGCTGTCAATATCGTGGGCTGTGCGCTGATCGGCTTTCTCGCTCAGCTTGCAGACCAGCGAGGCGTCGTCTCAGGGGAAACCCGGGCTTTTCTTATGGTCGGCATCTTGGGCGGGTTTACAACCTTCTCAGCATTCGGCAACGAAACGATGAACCTGCTGCGTGACGGAGAACTGACGTTAGCCTTTGGAAATATCGTCGGCCATACCGTCCTGGGTCTGGTTGCCGTGTGGGCCGGTTATTCCACAGCCTATCTGCTCTGGAAATGATCCATGCAGACTAAAAACGGATGTGTGCTGAGAATCTATGCAGGAGAAGGCGACAAACATGAGGGGCGGCCGCTCTTTGAATGGATTGTCGCGCAGGCCCATGAACGGCAGTTATCCGGCGCCACCGTCTACCGCGGACTCATGGGATTTGGCCCACACACCCGCGTGATCCACACCTTCAAGATCGAACGCCTGGCTGAAGATCTCCCCATCACCATTGAAATCGTCGATTCGCGAGACCAGGTCGAGGACTTTCTCGCCTTCCTCGAACGGCAGGGTCACACAGGTCTGGTAGCCACCCTACAGTCTGTGGAGATTCTCACGTTTGAGAGACGCACCTCACAGTAGCGCTCGTCTGTCTCACGACCTTCCAAGCATGACTACCTATGCAAGTGGGAGACTGATTCGTTACGCTCCAGTAGAATCTGGATTGTTCTATGAGGCAGGTTTTGTCTTGTCGTGTGAGGTCGTCCACCTTACCGAGGCCGAGATTTTTGGAGTCTTCGTCGTCACGTCGGCATTTTGAGCCCGATGTACCAGCGCATGATCATGAGTACCAGCGCCATCATAGCCTCAGCAATCGGTGTCGCACGGATACCGACACAGGGATCGTGGCGGCCATTCGTTTCGACCGTCACCGGCTTGCCCTGTTTGTCAATCGATCGGCGCGGGATACGGATGCTCGACGTCGGCTTGATGCCGATAGTCACGACAATGTCCTGCCCGGTCGAGATGCCGCCAAGAATGCCGCCGGCATGATTCGTGACGAAACCTTCCGGCGTCAGTTCGTCGCTGTGTTCAGAGCCGCGCTGGACAACCGACGCGAAACCTGACCCGATCTCGACGGCCTTCACTGCATTGATGCTCATCATCGCCGCAGCCAAATCGGCATCCAATTTCCCATAGACCGGCGCCCCCCAGCCAACCGGCACATGTTCTGCCACCGTCGTAATCCTGGCGCCGACCGAATCGCCGGCCTTCCGCAACTCATCCATGAACGATTCCAACTTGGCCACCACATCCGGATCAGCCGAGAAAAATGGATTCTGTCCCACGGCCTCCCAGTCCTTGAACGCCAACTCAAGAGGACCTAATTGGCTCAGATATCCGTGAATCACGACACCATACTTTTCTCTGAGCCATTTTCTGGCAATCGCCGCTGCAGCAACTCGAACCGCCGTTTCCCGAGCCGATGCACGACCGCCACCTCGATGGTCGCGAATGCCGTACTTCTGCCAGTAGGTGTAGTCCGCATGCCCTGGGCGGAAGGTATCGACCAGATTCCCGTAGTCACGGCTTCTGGCATCTTCATTGCGAATCAATAGCGCAATCGGGGTCCCGGTCGTCTGACCTTCAAACACACCGGAGAGAATTTCCACATGATCAGATTCCTGGCGCTGAGTCACATGGCGGGAGGTGCCAGGCTTGCGCCGATCAAGATCCCTCTGAATATCATCGGTAGAAATCGTGAGGCCGGGCGGGCACCCATTCGACCACGCATCCAATGGCCGGACCATGGCTCTCGCCGAACGAGGTAACTGTGAAAATGCGGCCGAAGGTGTTGGCGGTCATAGGGACCTATTCGACAAGATCCATCTTAATGCGTAATTCCTTGAGTTGATCGGCGCCAACGACAGACGGCGCATCGGTGAGCGGGCATTGCGCTTTTTGGGTTTTGGGGAATGCCATGACGTCGCGGATCGAATCGGCGTTGCCGAGCAGCATGACCAATCGGTCCAACCCAAACGCAATGCCGCCGTGCGGCGGCGCTCCATACTCGAGGGCCTCGAGCAGAAACCCAAACTTGACTGCGGCTTCTTCTTTGCTGATCCCGAGAAGATCGAAGACTTTGCTTTGCACATCTCGCCGGTGGATACGAATGCTCCCGCCCCCGATTTCGCTCCCGTTCAACACCATGTCATACGCCTTGGCTCGCACTTTCAACGGATCGGATTCGAGCACCGACAGATCGTCATCAAGGGGTGCGGTGAAGGGATGGTGCATGGCCACATACCGCTTCTGTTCCTGATCGTAATCCAACATCGGGAAATCGATGACCCATAAAGGCCTCCACACAGTCTTATCTATCAGATTCAATTCTTCGCCAAGCAAAAGCCTGATTCGCCCCAACACATCGTGGACAACTGCCGGCTTATCCGCGCCAAACAAGACAAGATCATTCGGCTGTGCCTCAGGCAAGGCCGTGGCAAAGGCCGTAGCATCCAGAAATTTTGCAATGACCGATTCAAGCTGGCCTTCTGCTGTAATCTTCAACCACGCGAGCCCCCTTGCACCGAAGCTTTTTGCCGTCTCACCCAAGGCGTCTATCCGCGTTCGAGAGAGTGTCGCTCCACCTTTCACGATCAAGGCTTTGACAATACCACCCTTGGTCGCCGCATCTTTGAAAACCTTAAACTGGCTGGCTGCACCGAATGCGGTCACATCATACAGAGGCATATCCAAACGAAGATCGGGCTTATCTGAGCCATAACGGCCCACCGCTTCCGCATAGCTCATTCTCGGGAAGGGCGTCGGAAGCTGGACACCACCCGCCTTGCTAAAGATCGTCACGATCAGGCGCTCCATCAGGCTCATGACCTGCTCACGGTCCACAAACGAGAGTTCCAGATCGATCTGGGTGAATTCCGGCTGGCGATCGTTGCGGAGATCCTCATCACGGAAACATCGCGCGATTGATAGTAGCGATCGACTCCACTCACCATCAGGACCTGTTTGAACAGTTGGGGCGATTGCGGCAAGGCAAAGAACTGTCCGGGATTGACCCGACTGGGCACCAAGTAGTCCCGCGCTCCTTCTGGTGTACTCTTCGTCAGAATCGGCGTCTCCACTTCCAGAAATCCTTCGGCATTCACAAATTCTCTCGTTGCCTGCATAATGCGATGCCGTAGGCTTAAGAGCTGCTGCATCCTGGGGCGGCGAAGATCCAGAAACCGGTACTTTAAGCGAATCGCTTCCGTCTACTTCCGCATTCATCTTCGATCAAGAACGGAC
>JAAUPT010000088.1 GCA_012032965.1 Nitrospira sp. | reverse complement strand
GTCATACCGCGCGATCGTCATGCTATGTATTTTGCGGTTTTGGGTGTGGTTGCATCCTCCATTGAACGCCTTGCCGTTGAAGTGCGCCATTTGCAGCGCACCGAAGTCTTAGAAGCGGAGGAATATTTCTCTCCGGGGCAAAAAGGCTCATCCGCCATGCCGCACAAACGTAACCCGATATTGACCGAAAATCTCACAGGCCTTGCTCGGATGGTTCGATCAGCGGTTATACCAGCGATGGAAAATGTTGCGCTTTGGCATGAACGAGATATCAGCCATTCGTCCGTTGAGCGGGTGATCATGCCGGACAGTACGATTTTGATCGACTACATGCTGGCCAAAGTCACGGATCTCATCGAACACCTGGTCATCTATCCTGATCGAATGAGGCGAAACTTAGAATTGACCGGGGGACTTGTCTATTCTCAGCGATTGCTGTTGGCGTTGGTCGAGAAAGGGGCACAGCGAAAAGAATCCTACGAAGCCGTTCAACGCAACGCGATGGTTTCTTGGCGAGGAGGAGGCGGATTACAGGACCTCGTGAGCAAAGACCCTTTTATTGCGCACCATCTCACCAAACCAGAAATCTCAACCTGTTTCAATCCGAAGTATTACCTCCGCCATCTCGATCAGATCTATCGGCGAGTGTTTGAACAAAAGAGACTGTCGGCTGTCCGTGCTAAGAAGAGGGCTGCGCGATGATGGCTCGACTTCACGCCCTTGCGCTCGTGTTCCTCTGGGGGTTGGTCGGTTCCTGGATAGTTCTTGCCCATGCAGAGGTCGATCGCGAAAAGCTTCTTACCGAGCCTGGCATCTACGGGACGTTTGCCGTCTTCGAGCTCGACGATAAGTGGGGCTGGTTAGAACCGTCCACTCGCATTGCTCGGCTGGCGACGCTGAAGGGTGTGGTAGAGCAGCATCGGGAGCACGTGGCGATCGATGTGTACCTGCTTCGAGGGCTATCCGATCAGGCCGATGTGTTGTTCAGGATCCATGCGACAGAGCTGCGCAATGCACAGGAATTTCTCCTCGATCTGCAGAGTAGCCGCTTCGGGAAACATCTTGAACCCGTTCGAGTCATGCATGGGCTTACGAAGAAGCCGAATTATGTTCCTGGATTTTCGGATCAAATAAAGACGGATTTGAAATCTCCGAGCGAGGCCGGGGAGAAGCCTTATGCCATCGTCATCCCGATCAAGAAATCGGCCGAATGGTGGGGGCTGGACCAGGAGAAACGGACGACCTTGATGCAGGAGCATACTGCGGCGACACTGCCCTTTCTCAAAACCATCAAGCGAAAGCTGTATCACTCTAGTGGGTTGAACGACATCGACTTTATCACCTACTTCGAAACCTCTAGCCTAGAGGATTTTCATAGCCTGGTGCTGTCGCTCGAAAAAGTGAAGGAATTCGAGTATACACGCCAATTCGGAAACCCGACGTTGCTCGGGACGGTACAATCATTGGACGAGATTATCGAAATATTGGCGCAGTGAGCCGAATTATCGAGGTTCTACCATGCCGACAGGTACGCTGCTGTACGAGGGAAAAGCGAAGAAGATCTTTTCAACGGAGAATCCGGATCACGTTGTCCAGTATTTCAAGGACGATGCGACGGCCTTCAACGCGCAGAAACGCGGCACTATCGTCGAAAAGGGCGTGATTAACAACAGGGTTTCGGAACGGCTTTTCCGGCTCTTGGAACACAGAGATATCCGTACGCACTTCGTGGAGCGCTTGAACGACCGAGAGATGCTTACGAAGAAGGTCAGGATCGTGCCGGTCGAAGTTGTGGTGCGGAATGTGGTCGCCGGAAGTTTAGCTAAGCGACTGGGACTGAAAGAGGGAAATCGCATCGATCCGGCGATCGTCGAGTTTTATTACAAGAACGACGAGCTTGGCGATCCGTTGGTCAACGACGACCACTTGCGAATCATGAATGTGGCCACGCCTGGAGTCTTGCGTGAGTTGCGCGAGATGGGGCATGCGGTGAACAAGGTCCTTAAGCCGTTTTTCACTGAGCGAAAGATGCAACTCGTCGATTTCAAACTCGAGTTTGGCGTCTTCCACAACAAACTGATCTTGGCCGATGAAATCTCTCCGGATACGTGCCGTTTCTGGGATATGACCACTGGCGAGTCGATGGATAAGGATCGGTTTCGAAAGGATATGGGGAAAGTCGAAGAGGCGTATCAGGAAGTGCTATTGCGGGTTTGCGGATGAAACGAGAGAGGAAACAGCGCGGATGCTGCGAGCGTATCTGAATTATGGCCTGATTGCGTCGGTGGTGGTCTGGGCGGCGATCATCGGGGTGATGGCCTATCGGTTGAACGAATCCCCTTGGCGTTGGGCCTTCATCGGGCTGGTCTTTGCGGGAGGGCTGACCGTGGCGGCTATCTTGTGGATCAAAAAATATGTCGATCGCCAGACCCAAGCGGCTGATCAGAGGAGTCAAAAGTGAAAGCTAAAATTCACGTGACACTCAAACAGGGGATTCTCGACCCCCAAGGCAAGGCGATCGAACATGCCCTGGATTCCTTGGGGTTCAAGAATGCTTCGAACGTGCGCGTGGGCAAGTACATGGAGCTGGATCTCAATGAAACAGATAAAGCTAGGGCCGAGGTTGCGGTCAAGTCGATGTGTGAGAAGCTCCTGGCGAATACGATCATTGAAGAATATCGGTACGAGTTGAGTGCCTGACACTTCAGGGTTGTCCTCCGAGGCGATGATGAATATCGGCGTTGTGGTATTTCCTGGCAGTAACTGCGATCACGATTGTCAGTATGTCTTTCGGGATGTGCTTGGGCAAGATGTGAGCATGGTCTGGCATAAGGAGTCGTCACTGGCCGGTTTGGATGCGGTCATCCTGCCGGGTGGGTTTTCGTATGGAGACTATCTCCGTACAGGCGCGATCGCGCGGTTTTCCCCAGTCATGCAGGCGGTGAAGCGGTTTGCCGCCGATGGAGGTTTGGTGTTGGGGATCTGCAATGGATTTCAGATCTTGTTGGAAGCGGGATTGTTACCCGGTGCCATGTTGCGAAATAAGTCGTTGCACTTTATCTGCCGTGAGACCTACATCAAAGTGGAGAACGCGTCGACGCCGTTTACAAATGCGTGCAAGCCCGGTCAGGTGCTCAAAATTCCGATCGCTCACGCGGACGGGAACTACTACACCGATCCTGTGACATTGGCCAGCCTTCAAGCCAACGCTCAGGCGGTGTTTCGGTATTGCACAGCCGATGGGACTGTGGCGCCGGAATCTTGTCCGAACGGCTCACTCGACAACATTGCGGGTATCCGCAATGCCGAAGGGAATGTGCTAGGCCTGATGCCCCACCCGGAGCGCTGCGCGGAAGCGATGATGGGAAACGACGATGGGAGAGCGATCTTCTTGTCGATGATCACGACTTGCGAGCGAAAACAATCCGTAGGAGTACGTTAAGCACGCAGGTCATCACGGGAAGAATCGAGACCCTGACGATTTGGCGAGATCGGTTCTCAGAGGATTGAAGATGGGAAGTTGTCACGGTAAAGTATTGAGTCAGTTGGTGCGGAGCAATCTTATCATTCTTTCATACTGAGGAGGGTTATAATGAGAGGTGTAGGTGCAGCATTGGCCGTCATTGGTCTGTTAACCTTTGGGGTAGGTATCAATGGTTTTGCTGCAACAGATGATGGCAGCAAGCTGATGATCAAGAGTCCACCAGCTGGTGCCAAAGTTGGGAGCGACGTCGAAGTGGTGTATGAACTCACGAAAGGTAGCGAGGCGACGCATGCTCATTGTTTTGTAGATGGGGAATATCAGAAGGGATGGAAAGGGACGGTCAAGGGGATGTCTCCAGGAACCCATGAAATCAAGGTTGTGGCGGCAAATAAGGATCATGAAACGCTAGCCGCTGAAGCCGCCGTTAAAGTTGAAGTGCAGTAAAAGTTTGGGATTTTCCGAGTGTAACTCGACGGACCGGCAAGGCGCATTGCGCGCCTTGCCGGTCACGTTTTGAAATACTCGCAATCATGGCATGTGTAGCGTGACCTATGCCCTGAGCAGGTCAAGGCATCCGGTGAAAGTTCTTGTTATCCTGATCGCTAGGGTATGATACAAGCCAGCATGCCGCCTATTACCAAAGAACTCATCGCTCAGCATAATCTAGCGGGTGAGGAATACCAAAAAATCATCGATATTCTCGGGCGCGAGCCCAACCTGACGGAACTCGGCATGTTCTCGGTGATGTGGTCCGAGCACTGTTCGTATAAGAGCTCCCGTGTGCATTTGAAGAAGCTGCCGACGACCGGGCCTCGTGTCGTGCAAGGACCGGGGGAGAACGCAGGTGCGATCGATATCGGCGACGGGCTCTGCGTCGTCTTTAAGATGGAATCGCATAACCATCCGTCGTTTATCGAACCGTATCAGGGTGCGGCTACTGGAGTTGGCGGTATTCTGCGCGATATCTTCACGATGGGAGCAAGGCCGATTGCGCTGCTTGACTCACTGCGGTTTGGGGAATTGCACTCGTCGAAAAATCGCCACCTCATGAAGGGGGTCGTCTCTGGTATCGCCGGTTACGGCAATTGCATGGGAGTTCCGACTGTGGGGGGTGAAATTGTTTTCAACGATATCTATGCGCTGAATCCATTGGTCAATGTGTTTTTGTCTAGGAGTTGCAGACAAAAACAAGATATTCCGTGGGACTGCGGCCGGTGTCGGCAATCCGGTCATCTATTTCGGCTCGAAGACGGGCCGTGATGGGATTCACGGAGCGACGATGGCGTCGGATTCCTTCGATGATGAATCCGAGCAGAAGCGTCCAACAGTGCAGGTCGGCGATCCCTTTACTGAAAAATTGCTCTTGGAAGCCTGTCTGGAATTGATGGAACGTGATTTGCTGGTCGGGATACAAGACATGGGGGCTGCGGGTCTGACGAGCTCTTCTTGCGAAATGGCTTCGCGCGCGGGCAACGGGATCGAATTGGACCTCACGGTGGTGCCTCGACGTGAACCGGGGATGACCCCTTACGAGATTATGCTGTCCGAGTCTCAAGAGCGGATGTTGATGGTGGCGAAAGCCGGGAAAGAAGACGAATGCCTCGCCGTGTGCCGCAAATGGGATCTGGATGTGGCCGTGGTAGGGAAAGTGACAGCGGATGGAATGCTACGTGTCAGAGATCAGGGGGAAGTCGTTGCTGAAATCCCGGCTAAAGCGTTGGCTGACGACGGCCCGCGGTATGAACGGCCCTACCAGCCACCGTCTTACCAAGATATGTTGACGAACCTGAATTACGATGCCATCCCCGATGTGAAAGATGCGAATGCGGCGTTACTGGCATTGTTGGAATCGCCGACCATCGCCAGTAAGCGGTGGGTGTATGAGCAGTACGATCATATGGTGCGGACAAACACGATGGTCCGTCCAGGGTCGGATGCGGCGGTGGTGCGGATCAAGGGCACGAATAAGGCCGTGGCCATGACGGTCGATTGCAATAGCCGCTACTGTCTTCTGCATCCCTACGAAGGGGCTCGTCTTGCTGTGGCTGAAGCGGCGCGTAACCTGGTGTGTTCCGGCGCTGTCCCGATCGGCTTGACCGATTGTCTGAACTTTGGCAATCCAGAACGCTCAGACATTATGTGGCAGTTTGTTATGGCGATCGAAGGGATGAAAGACGCCTGCGAGCATTTCCAGATCCCGATCGTCAGCGGAAACGTCAGCTTTTACAACGAAACCAACGGGCTCTCGATTTATCCCACCCCCATGTTGGGTATGGTGGGGCTGATTGAACATTCCGAACGAACGATGACCCAGGGGTTTAAGGCAGAAGGCGATGATGTGTTCTTGCTCGGCTCCCCACGAGAGGATTTGGGAGGGGGTGAGTATCTCAAGGTCATTCACGCTCGAGAGCAGGGATCACCACCCTACTTGAGCTTGGAGAAGGAAAAGGCTCTGCATGAGTGCGTCCTTTCACTGATTCATGACGGGCTCCTTCAGTCCGCGCACGACTGTTCGGAAGGCGGTCTTGCCGTTACGTTGGCTGAATGCTGCATGTCTGGAACCGAACAAACCTTTGGTGCTGTGATAAGATTGACACGAGGCCGGCTGAGAAAAGACGCTGTTCTCTTCGGCGAAAGTCAGTCGAGGGTTGTGATTTCTGCAATGCCGGCCCATCGACAAGCAATTCTCGACCGGGCGACCCGGTATGGGGTACCGGTCGAAGTGATGGGGGCGATTTCTGGAACACGGTTGATGGTGTACATCGGAGATGAACATTCGACGGAAAAAGTGATTGATCAACCGGTTGCGATGCTGCATGACCGGTGGGCATTATCTCTAGAGCGAACGTTAGGCGAAGCCTAGTCGAGTCGACTGGCCCACGAGGGTTATGAACCACGAACTGTCGATTATCTCGCCCGATAAATTTCACGACGAATGTGCAGTTTTCGGGGTCTTTGGCCACGAGGAAGCCGCCAATCTGACCTATCTGGGGTTATATGCTCTACAGCATCGTGGACAAGAGGCCTCCGGAATTGTTTCAGGAGATGGAGAACAATTCTTCGTGCAGAAAGGCATGGGTCTGGTTGCTGATATTTTTCATAAATCGGCACTGGAGAAGCTGCCTGGGCATATGGCGATCGGGCACAATCGCTACTCCACTGCCGGCGGAAATGACTTGAAGAATGTGCAGCCGCTCATCGTGAACTTCGCCCTGGGCAACCTCGCCCTGGCGCACAACGGCAATCTCATCAATGCTCAAGTGCTTCGGCACGAACTTGAGGCCTATGGGGCGATCTTTCAATCGACATCGGACAGCGAGGTCATTATCCACCTTATCGCACACTCACGCGCTGACTCCTTTCTCGCACGGATCATCGATGCACTGAGTCAGGTGCGAGGGGCGTTTTCGGTCGTATTGATGACCGACAACGGTCTCATCGCTGCGCGTGATCCCTATGGGCTCAGGCCGCTGTGTATCGGGCGCTGCGCAGCAGTTGGATCGTGGCGTCGG